>JAOZKO010000090.1:2449-9440 GCA_029935325.1 Bacteroidales bacterium | reverse complement strand
TTCATTTGTATTTTCTCTTGAAAATCGAAATTTGTAACTCTCTGTTGCTTAACATCCAATGATGGGTCTTCTCTTTTTGATGAATTAACGCCGAAAATTAATTCTGCACTACCTTGGGGCCTGATATCAATAGTATTGCTTCCAAAAATAGTGCTAAATGCTTTGCTTCCAATATGAAGCTTTGGGATTACAGAATTTCCTCCTGCCAATCCATCTTGTTTTACTCTGTTTTTCCAATAATTATCTACCGAATTCTGAAGATCGTATTTCATATAATCCTCCAGCGACATTTGGTATGGCTCCCCAACGTTTATTCCTCCCACTTGATTTGTAAAAACATATGTTCCTGTAACAGGGTCATATACTACACCACTTGTTTGGTTTGAAGGGTCGTTAAGGTAAAGGGGGCTGTTTCCGGGAGGGTTGTTGGGGTCATTGCTACCTTGTTGCACAGGGTAATGCAATGAGTCTCCTTGGTCGGGAGTATCAATGGGCAAACTGGGAAGCATTTGTGATTGTGTAAAATCGAACTCGGGGCGAACATCAGGGATGTCACTTCCAAAAACAAAAAACCAAAATACTATACCCAATAGGGATAGAAATATATATCTTAATCTGCGCTCCAACAGCCTAATAAATTTTTAGAGAATCTTCAAAGCTAGACGAACTAAATCCTCCACACTTAATGAGAAACCCTGTGATTTTAAAACTTTTTGTAAAGCTTTGTCGGCAGCATGCCGTGCAAAACCTAACATTACCAGTGCAGATAACGCTTCCTCTTTGCTTGTATTGTGTGAATCGGTAAAAATTTCAGCAACATCTTCTCCTTTATTAACCTTATCCTTTAAATCCAGAATAATTCGCTGAGCTGTTTTCGCTCCTATCCCTTTCACCGATTGCAATGCGCCAACATTATTCATTATAATAGCATTATAAACTTCTTCAGTTGACATTGATGATAAAATTACCCTTGCAGTATTTGCTCCCACACCACTAACAGAAATAAGTTGGCGGAATATAGCGCGCTCACCAATGGAAGAAAACCCAAATAGAGTATGAGAATCATCTTTTACTACTAAATGCGAATAAAGCAATATATCTTCCTTATCCTTTAATTGTGAGAATGTTTGTAATGAAATATTAAGAATATAACCAACACCATTGCAATCTATAACAGCAGTGGCAGGCGTTTTTTCCACTAGTTTTCCCTTGAAAAATTCGTACATAATAAGTAAACCTATGCGTTTTTAAAATTAATGGGTAAAAGTATGTAATTGATGCTTTGATTTGGAGATTAATTTTTGGGAATTTTATATCGAATTGTAGTATGAATAGTAAAACTGATTGTGTCGCAGATTTAGGGTAAACCAAAGTTCCTATGCCGAAATTATAATTTCATAAATTAAACCAAATTAAAGATTATTTTTGGCACTTAATTATTAATCTAAGTTCAAATGAACAAATATCTTAATAAACCCTTTCCTTTTATTGAGCAAACAAACCATAAGATTATTGCATCTCTTTTGTTTTCAGCATTTGTTTATGTTTTTCTAATAGTCTTTCAGCCATTCAATATTTCTAATATCCAATACTATAAGCCTATATTTATCTTAGGTTTCTTTGCTATTACATTTTTTGTTTTACTATTTAGTCTTCTGCTTATTCCTTATTTCTTTGGCAAATATTTCAATCCCGACAATTGGACAATAAAAAAGAATCTAGTTTTCACATCCCTAATAATTTTGATAATAACTGTTCTTAATTGGCTTTATAACTCAACCGTTGGAGAAAATATAACTACGCAATTCAGCTTATTGTATTTCATTTTTATAACTGTTTCTGTAGGAGCCTTTCCTGTTGTGCTTCTTAATTTTTTGGTTGAAAAATATTTGAATAAGCGAAATCAAAATATTGCCGACAGCTTTAATACAAATATTGATGAGCAAAACAGAAGCAATAATTCTAAGATTATTACTATTATTTCTGAAAATAATAATGAAAGCATTAAAATAGATTTAGATCAATTATTGTGTATAAAATCGGAGGGTAACTATGTAAATATTTTCTATAAAATCAATGGCGGTATAGAAAGGAAACTTATTCGGAATTCTATCTCAAAAATATTGGAACAACTAATGATTTTTAAGCAAATTAATCGCTGTCATCGCTCATTTGTTGTAAATTTTGATAATGTTGAAAGTATAAGTGGCAATGCACGAAATTTTAATCTACAAATCAAAAATTTAGATTTTCCGATTCCTGTTTCCCGAAGTTTTCCAAAGCATTTAATAAGTCAAATTAAGTAAATCTGCAACTGAAAAAGCTAATTTCTTAATCCAAACCGTCCCTATAATTTCCCATTCATCCCAATTTGCTCCCATTTGTATAAATGTCAGTCAGGCCGTAACATAAACTTGCTTTAGGTTCTTTAGTACATCTATATTTGCATCATTGTTTAACTTATTTAATCTTATTTATTATGAAAAACACTTTAATGAGCATGATGATTATGCTAATGATTTCACCTTTTTTTATTCAACCACAAACATCGAAAGTAGAAGTTACGATAAACGGAATAGAAAACACTAAAGGTAATATTGAGATTGGTATTTATAATAGCGAAAGTACCTTTCCAGAATATGGAAAGGAGTTTAAAGGAGCTACTATAAAACCAACGGATTCGAAAGTTGTGAAATATACTTTCAATGATTTACCGGATGGCACTTATGCTATTGCTGCATGGCACGACGAAAATAGCAATAAAGAATTGGATAAAAATTTGTTTGGTGCACCAAAAGAAAAATATGGTTTCTCCAAAAATAAGTATGGAACTTTTGGACCTCCAGATTTTGAAATAGTTTCTTTTAAAGTAGAAAATGGAAAAGCCATAAGCCTCAAGATTACTTTAGAATAGTAGGTTAGTGCCAGCAAGAAAACTCTTTTATAAACCAAAACCTATACTAGCCATGAAAACAATAAAAAGCATTATTAAATACTTCCCTTTTGCCGCAATAATTATCCTAAACATTCTAGCAGAAGCATCAGGCTTTCGTATGCGAAATGTATTTCCATTTGTGGTGATAATAACGTCATTAATTGCAATTAATTTATTAATAGCACTGCTAATTAAAGTAAAATCCTACTTTTTATATGGCTTAACGACAGTAAGTATATTTGGTGCTTTTGCTGTTTTTGTGTTTCCAAACTCTCTTGGTCAATTATATATTGAAAATATAATAGTGGGGCTATATTTAGGCTTATTTATAGCAGCATTCTTTCCTCCATTATTTAAAATTAAGCCATTTACTTTTGCTATTTCAGAAAAAAACTACCCCGAAAGCGTAACTCAGGGGCAACAATTTCTTAAAATCAATTTAATTCTTAACTATATATGGGCTGGCTTATTCGCTCTTGGTATGTTGCTTACAATAATTCCTTACCATACTGATTCAGCAATTAATACAATTATTGCCACATTAGTACCAATAGCTGTGCAATTATTTATTGGGATTCCTATTACAATGAAACTACCTGATTATTTGATGCAAAAAGTTAGTGGTAAGCAAATCATTTTTAAATCAGTAAAAGACTTGTTTTCATCAATGCCTTATGGGCTGAATAAAGAAAAATCTGAAGGAATAAATACGGTTATTCAGTTTTTCTTAATTGGCAAAGAACCAATTATTGGGCATTTGATAATCTCCAACCAAAAATGTAGCTATAACGAAGGTGAACATCCTAATCCTAAAACAACAATACATTGTGATTCAGAACTATGGCTTAGAATTTCGAATAATGAAGTTTCTGGAGATAAAGCATTTATTAACAAGGAGTATGAGATTGAAGGTGATGCTACAATAATGCTAAAACTTGCAGAATTATTTGCCCCACCAAAAAGGGAAAAAATAAAAAAAGTCAAGACAAAGGAAATCAAATTTGAATACAAAACCTTTGCTCCAAATAAAATAAAAAACATTGTTGTATTTGATGGTGGATATAGGTCAACAAAATTCAGTAAAACTACTTTTATGGTTAATAATTTTATTGATGGAGCAAAGGAAGCAGGGGCAGAAGTTGAATACTATAAGTTGAAAGATTATAATATAAACCAATGTACGGGCTGCTATACTTGCTGGACAAAAACACCCGGTGAGTGTATATTTAAAGATGATATGACTATGCTTCGCAAAAAATATAGAGAAGCTGATCTTGTAGTTTTTGCTTCGCCACTATATATTTTCAACGTAACAGGTATTATGAAAACATTTATGGATAGACTTCTGCCAATAATGGAACCATATATGCTAATGAATGAGCATGGGGCGACTATGCATCCTGATAGATTTTCTGAAGTAGGCGAACAGGGATTTCTTGTTTTTAGTGCTGCGGGCTTTCCTGATGTTGAACATAATTTTGATGGACTTATAGGCATGTATCGCAGTTGGAATTCGCATCAAGAAAACACTCATTTAATGGGAGAGTTCCTTTTGACGGCGGCTGAAATAATTGTACAACCAGTATATGCTGATCGAAAAGAAATAATTGCTAATACTTGCAATAAAGCAGGAAAACAAATCATTGAAGAGGGGAAGATTAGCAAAGACCTAATGTTAGCAGTTCAAGACCCTACTGTTTCGAAAGAAACATTTCAGCAACAAGCAGATGCCTTTTGGGAAAGCCTTGATGGAATAAAACCATATATGTCGAATGTGCCTAAAATAAGTTAGTTGTAGTTTGAAAATAAGGCACTACAGGATTTAGAGTTGGGATTTTTTCACTTACCGTATAAATACAAAAAATATAAACTAATTAATCATTTAATGATACAATAGTTCGTTGAGTTTTTGTTTCTCGCAAAGACGCCAAGACGCAAAGTGTTGATTTTGTGAATATTATACATTATTGCATAAAGCCGTAATCGCCTGACTGTGTGATTTATATAAAACATTAACGGAGTATTAATGATAAGGACCAAGTTTTTTTAAGATATTGATTACTTTGTGTTTCTACAATATCCGCTGAAGGCGGATTAACAATAATAGCCATAAGCAAAGCTTATGGTTCAAGTAAATAGAGAATCAAGAACTCTGAAGGAGTTCAATAATCATTGCATAAATATTAATACAACAAATAGTGTATTATTTACACACATTCAGCATCTTACGTGTCTCATAAGGCATGTGTGACTGTAGTCTAAAAGATGTTCTTCTGTTTTTAGACCAGACATTATTTATTCAACTCCTTCAGAGTTGATATGTGCTTTATATTTAACCACAGGTTTCACCTTGGCTAATATTATTATCCGCCTTCAGCGGATTTTCACAACGCTAAGCATATACACCAAATTTGAATCATAATTAGTATTAATCCCCTTTTCGAAAAGAATTAGAGCCAGAAAAATATTACCTACTTTTGCACAAACCTATTTTGAAATATGATTAAGCATCAAAGAATTTTAGGGCTTATATTATTAGCCTGTTTTTTTATCACTTTTACTTCTTGCTCCTCGCGCAGAGGCAGAAGTACTAAACCCTGCGATTGCCCATCATGGGCTCAGGTAGAAAAACCAGCTGATGAAGCGAGAAGAATTTATTAAAATTATATCGCCATTTGTTCCGGAGGAAACAGCAGATTCAATTTTTGATTGGGTGCAGAAAAATCCTGTTAATTTGAATATTAAGAATAACCGAAAAACCAAACTCGGTGACTTTCGTGCTGCTCGCAATTCAATGGAACCACACCGTATTTCTGTTAATGGAGGAATTAATAAGTATGAATTTCTAATTACATTAATACATGAATTTGCTCATCTAGAGGTTTATAATAAGCATGGCAGAAGGGCACAGGCGCATGGTATTGAGTGGAAAACAGCATATCAAGAATTAATGTTTCCTTATGTTGAGAAAAATATTTTCCCGGAACCATTGCATAGTGTTTTTGTAAAACATATGATTAACCCAAAAGCATCGAGCCATGGCGATTTGAATATGGTAAGAGCATTAGCTCAATACGACAAAGCGGATATAAGCAAAGGACTATATTTGGAAGCGCTGGAATTAGGAGCGCACTTTGAGTTAAATGGAAAGATTTTTGTAAAAGGTGAGAAGCGACGCACCAGATTTATGTGCACCGAAGTAGCTAGCAAAAGAAAGTTTACAGTAAGTGCTTTGGCCGAAGTTCGAGAGATTAAGTAAATTTTAGTCTATTACACGAAAGGCAAAACCACTTCTTTGTGTATAGAATCTATCAGAACTCGATATCATCCAGGTATTGAAATGTGGATTTGGTGATTCCAAAAGTAAGTTAATATTATTATCCATGCCTTTATTAAGCCTTGTTGTTAAATCATAATCATAGGGAACACATTCCTTGTTGTTTTGAAATTGAAATGATATTCCACAATGGATTGGAGCCATATTGAAAACGCCATAGCTCAGAAAATACAAGCCTTTTTCTTTTAGTACTATTTTTAGCGAGGCATATATTGAATCCTTTTGATTGATAGAACTGAATGCTATACTTGACGAACTATCTCCTAATTCATCAATATAATATCTCTTATTATATGTGAATAAATTATCATCTAATATTTCAATGAAATTTAAAGTGTGATTATAGTCAGCAAAAGAAGAGTCGATTCTAGAAACTCTAAGCCCTGCTTGAAAAATAGTTTCATTTAATTGATAGTATTTTTCACCTCTTTGAGAATATATATACCTTTTGCTGTTTTTAACTACTAATTCTAAAGTTTCGCCAACGTGATAGACGCTGTCATATGGTGTTACAGTGCCATAAACAATAAGGTCTCTAGGGCAATCCGGAGATTTCTTGCAAGAACTAGTATTGAGTATTGTAAATACTACTATAAATATTCCAATTAATGTGCGAAGTTTATTGAATTGTTTCATAAATTAGTGTTTTGCATATTATGAATTAGTGTGTCTCAATACGGTAGAATTAATATAATGCTTGAATACAACAAAAGGTTGCG
>JAOZKO010000090.1:0-2349 GCA_029935325.1 Bacteroidales bacterium | reverse complement strand
AATACAACAAAAGGTTGCGCAAAATAAAAAACATATTTCTTTTTTTATTCCAAATTGCCTAACCTACTATGTTTTGCATGAGTGATGTTGGGTGTTTTTCTTTCAAATAAGATTCTCAAGGGAGGTTCTAATAATAATATTACTTTTGCAGCGTTAAGCACAAGCCAAATAGGCTTTATATTATTTTATACAATGAGGATTATTAAGATTTTAGGTTTAGGATTAATTATAGCATTTATGCTATCAAGTGCATGGTCTTGCAACGGAAAGGTGGAGCATGATGCTATTCCTGAGGTTGCTGTTAATGCTTATATCGATGTTAATTCCACAATGTATATTGAGCTTAATACCATCGGTGGTTGGGTTTACTTAACGGGTGGCTATAGAGGCATATTGGTTTATCGGGTTGCTGTAGATGAGTTTGTTGCCTACGATCGTGGATGTCCTTTTGATCCATTTGAAGCTACTTCCAGAATTACTATGGATCCCTCAGGAATTACCTGCACCGATAGTTTATGTGGTAGTCAGTTTGGAATACTTGATGGTAGCGTAATTAATGGCCCTGCTACTATTCCACTAAAAAGATATTATACTTACTACGATGGTAATATCTTGACTATTAATAATTAATCCCCTGGGCTGGGAAATAATAGAACACTGATAACGCGGATTCAACGGATTAGCACAGATTATTTTTCTGGCACTATTTCTCTAAGCTTTACAAAGAAGACACAAAACACTAAAGACATCAATCCAAGCTGATTAAGTTACAGTTATATATCTAATATTAGTATCGATATTATTTCTATTTTTACAAAGAATTAGAAATATTATTATATAAAATGTTATTTAAGAGATATAAATCAAAAAAAACAGAGAACGAAGCTCATCTTATACTGGAAAAATACCTTCCGTATTATCGGAAATTAAACTCTACTTATAAAAGATATTTTCGACAAAGAGTGTTCGACTTTGCTAATAGCAAAGAATTTAGAGGTGGTAATAATACTTCCGTAAGTTTTGAGCAGATTGTTGCTATATCGGGTGCTGCAATACAACTTAGCTTTGGCAATAGTAATTACTCATTTAGCAATTTTCATGAAATTATCATTTACCCCGAAATGTATAAAAGCAGTATTACTGGCCAATATCATAGGGGTGAGGTTAATCCCAATGGCATAATAGTAATTTCCTGGAAAGATTTTGTATATGGATATTCTACAGATGAAGACAATTTGAATGTTGCCCTGCACGAAATGGGTCACGCATACTTCTTTAGCATAATGATGAATCGGTATGATGATGAATCGGATGTATATGATATACTTAGTAAGTTTGTATATATCTCTGAAGTTGAAATTATAAAAATCCGCAGAAGAAAGCATAATCTATTTAGGAAATATGCTGGGGCAAATATCTTCGAGTTTTTTGCAATATCCATGGAACATTTTTTCGAGAATTCCATTGAGTTTAAAAAGGAATTGCCGGGATTATACCGCTATCTATGTTTACTGCTTAATCAAGACCCTGCCGAAGAAAAGCCAATTGGTTTTAACTATAAAGAGTATTTTAAAGAGAAAAACTTAAGAACTAATTCACCAATAGGAGAGAGAATACTTTTTGATGATAAAAAATTAGGGCTAAGAAACAGAACTCCTGAAAATACTAGAATTATTGGATTCATTATTATATTAGCATTTATAATGATAATGATATATGTTTCCGAATCAGGATTTGAGCCACTATCTGTCTTCTTTGCTTTAAGCTTAGGTTTACTAATATATGCCGTCACCACATTTGTAAGCAAAGACATTTCTATTAGCGAAAACTACCTAATAATTAAGAGTTCGAGTTTTATTAAACCAAAAAGTTATTTTGCAATACATTTCGATAATATTGTTGCAGCAGAAATAGAGGATGAAGGCAAATTAATAAATCTTAGATATCTTGATGAAAAAAAGATCAGCGATTTAAGTCTATCTGCTCGCAGTATTATTAAATTTAAGGAATTCAGAAAGAAGCTAATAGAGAAAGATGTAATGCTTAAAATTGGGGGACAGCGGATAGCGCGAATTAGAACTAAATCATAGTTATTGCTTACCAGAAATAATGAGTTTTATTGGATCAACACAAAAACGAAGGGAGCCGCTATGCATTATCTTGTAGAATATGTACACCAAGATAATACCTTCCGAGATAAATAATTGTAAATAATAATATTCTTTATTTTTCTCTTCAGCTTTTTTCATGATAAAAAAGCTCTAAAAAATCTAGGCCAAAAAATCCCCAACGCTCTCTTTGAAAATGATAAATACTATTCTCAATTCTGATAATTATCGGAACATAGCC
>JAOZKO010000372.1 GCA_029935325.1 Bacteroidales bacterium | reverse complement strand
TCAAAATCAAGGGTAATGAAGAAACAATAAAAAGTAAATCTGATATGGTATATAAGATTGAAAAATTTAATGATTTTAGAGAAATGATATTAACTGATACTAGAATATCAGGAACATCAAATATTGAAAAATTTAAGCTTTATGACTTAGATGAACTAAAGAAGATAATAGAGTCTATTATTGATAAGCACGATGGAAATATTACTGTTAAAGATTTAACAAATGAATTGCCTTCATCGACAAGACCAGTGTTCAGAAAATATAAAAATGAACTTATAGAAATTGAACTTGTAGATAAAAAACCATATCAACGAAATATGGCTAGGAAGATGAGCTAGTGTTCTTGGATTACCCTACTGTTTAGATCACCCTGCAATGCCTATATAGTGGTGTTTTGTAGGGGTAGATTGATAGGGTAGTCCATATTATAGTAATTAATTACAAATTAGAATCTCACTTTTTAAAAAGTTTATCAACTTGTTTGTGCCATGCAGAAAAATTTTGCTTTGTATCAATAATAATGTTAGTCATTTCAATATAGTGTTTAGGACTTTTTACTCCCATGTATGGGTAACCATATGCATAGATTATCTCTATATCATTAACTCTAGCAGATGTCTTGGCATTTCCATATGCTGAAGCACTAATCTTTACACCATCTCTATACTGTCCTCTGAATATAGGAGCATTCTTGTCACGCATCAATATAATTGTTCCTGTTGTTACATCATTATATTTCATTACCATACCGTTGCTAGTGATTTTAAATTGTGAAGTAAGACCTTTACCACTTGCGTATCCAGAAAAATCTTTTACCTTTTTTGGCATAGGTATATTAATTTCAGGTCTTGGAGTACATGCTACAATGAATAGTGAAGTGAGTACAAGTGCTATTATTTTTATTTTCTTCATTTTAATCCTTTATGTGAAACTATATTAAATTTCATTGTTAATACTACTTAAGTCTTCTTCTAAACTACTTAGAGACGAATGTGCACTATATACTGCACCCTCTACATCAGAAGTGCCTTCTCTGCATGTAAAGTCATCGATGTAGTTTCTCGCATCTTCAAGAGAATAACTTACTTGTTGCAAACTTGATTCAGCATTTGATACATAGCTTTCAATATTACTAAGTTTATCTTCTATCTCTTCTATTCTATTTTGTAATTCTTCATTAGTATTTTCTAATTCTGTATTTTCTGATTGGAGCTTTTTTATTTCACTGTTGTCACAACCTTGCAGGAAAATTACTGATGATATAATCAGAGAGACAAGTATTGCTTTCTTCATTTTATTTGACTTTTACTACTTACTTCTATCTGTGGAATACCTTTATGGATATCAATAAAACCAGTTACACATACTTTTTTACCATTAAGTCTTTGTTCTGGAGAATTAAAGTTATGTCTATTTTCACCCCATATAAGTATTGTAAATTTGTGGTATGGGTATCTTCCATCCATATTGATGAATGTTGGTTTACCTCTACTTGATTTAGCATATTTACCACCAGTAATGACACCACAAACGGTTGCATTTTCACCTATATGGTTAGATGCCTGATCTGTTGTGTAGTTACCTCCAAAGAGAAATCCAGTAGCTAGTATTGCTGTTAGTAAAATTTGTTTCATGTTGAATCCTTAGTATAATATATTTATAATTCAGTTAGTGTAAAACTTCCACCTTTTGAACAATAAGTAGGCGTACCTACTACGTAATATGTTCCGGGAGTAAGTTCAAAAGGATCACCGGGAAGTACATCATCAGTATCATCAAAAAGTTCGGTTGAAATAGTTTTCTGTAAATTTGCATTATATATGATAACACTCGCACCACTTTGATTGATGACATAATTTTTGTTGGTATCTACCACTAATGCAAATAGTAAAGCCTCTCTAGATGGTACAGAAACACCTTGATTAAGTTGTATAGTATTTAACTGTATATTCGCAGATTGATAATACAAGATACCCAATGAATCAGTATATTTTGAATAACTCTCATTATATACTATCGTATAATCTCCGGCAGGAAGTGTTTCATCACTTTCAAATTTATCACCATTAGAATTATATATGTACGGTACTGTGCAACCATATCCAGCAATAATATTTTGATTGGAACCTAAGAATATATTCTGTGCTCCATCTAGTGTTGATACGGAATATGACCTAGTTTCTGGAGGTGGAGCTACACTATTGCCATCACTATTACTACCTCCACCACATGCAATTAAAAATAAGGTAGCAATACTTACTGAGGTAACTAATTTAAATTGTTTCATTCTAAATCCTTTTTATTTGACCATAGAGTAATCAAAGTCAAGTTTTTCACGTATTTCATCTTGCGTGTAAACACTTATATCCAATGAGCCAACTGTAGCGAAAACACCAACATGTTGATTTGGTGCAACATTTATTACTTTGGTTTGTCCTAATACTTCAATCTTTAACTTACCTTTTGATTGTATTCTATAATAATTCGATTGATCAACACTTGTAGCAAGTGAACCTAAATCTTTATTATTTATTTTGACATTAGTTGAGCCGGCAATTACACTTGAAACCAGTGGTCCCACTATAGGTATGAATCCTGATATACCAACATCGGGAGAAGCATTTACCTCAACTATTACCTCAAATGGTTTGTCATATTTTTGAGGTTTATTAACTATTGGAATCAATTGTGTACCACAACCCGATAATATGATTGAGGAAATGACTAATGTAACTATAAAGATAATCTTTTTCATTGCTTTTAAATCCTTTTATTTTAAGATATACAATTATATCAGTATTTAAATATAAAGATAAGGTCATATTTGAAATATTTATTTTCTCAAAATGACTGGTTGTATATCTAGTTACACTA
>JAOZKO010000371.1 GCA_029935325.1 Bacteroidales bacterium | reverse complement strand
ATTGGAATGGAATGGCTTTCGCAGGAGCTACAAATAGTAATAATGGTGATGATATGTTTGTTGCCAAAATGGGTAACCTTAGTGGTCCTCCTCCATTGTCGATGACATTATCAAGTACAAATATTAGCTGTAATGGACTGGCTGACGGAACTGCTACAGTTACTGCTGCTGGTGGCGGATTAGTTTATTCATATATGTGGTCAAATGGTGATACCACAACTATAATCGATAGTTTAGCTATAGGCTCATATTCTGTTACAATAACCGATACAGCTAATGTCAGTGTTATTGATTCTATATTAATTACTCAGCCATCAACTATTTCAACGTCATTTACAAGCTCACCAGCTCAGTGCAATGGTTATAATAATGGAAGTATTAATTTAAGTGTTTCTGGTGGAGTTGGCCCATATTCGTTTGCTTGGTCAAATGGCGATACAATTCAGAATCTAACACAAATTATTGGAGGTTATTATACTGTAGTTATTACTGATGCTAATAATTGTACATATACTGATAGCGCAGAAGTATTGCAGCCTACTGCATTAAGTGCCAATATATTTTCAAAAGAAGAAACAGTAGCATTAGCAGATGGTATGGCATGGGTAATAGTTAGCGGTGGCACACCGGGCTATTCATACTTTTGGAATGATGTAATACAACAGTCCAATGATACAGCTTTTAATCTTGTAGCAGGTGTTTATACAGTGTTTTTTACTGATTATAATCAATGCTTAGACAGCGCTTCTGTAGTGGTTGAAGATTCCACTTCAGTGAGTATTTATAGTTTATCTAAATCAGTTGAGAATATCACTATATATCCCAACCCATCAAATGGTGAGTTTGATATTAAAACAGACAAAACAATTTCGGAAGTAGTAATATATAGTGCTGCTGGACAAATAGTTTATAGAAGCAAAATCAATGAACTTGACAGAATTCATTTACAAACCAATTTACCAAAAGGAATATATTTAATTAACCTTAGAGGAGAAGATCTTAATACTTTTAATAGCTTAATTATAAATTAGTTTTTTTACATACACCCAGTTCTAAGCTAGAACATTCTCTTATTTTTAAACACTTAAACGGAATTTGCGTAATGCAGATTCCGTTTTGCTTTTAGCTAAAATCAATTTAAAATAAAAACTACAAATAATCTAAAACAAGCCTAGCCTTGGCATAATCTGGATTTGCACCCATAAAACAAATTTGTATCCAATTATTTGCAATCAAATAATTACTTTCAAAATTCAACAGAATATTCTTCCTTAATAGCTTCTGGCCTAACTCAACCGAACTTTGGCCTTCTGGCAGCACAATTGTCAATATTGTAGTTGAAGAGTTGTCTTTTTGCACAAGGATTTCAATTCCTTTATTTTCAATATCTATTCGCAACTTATCTGATACATATTTTATACTACTTATTCGCTCATTGAGGTTGCCATAATTGCGAAGCGACCTATCCAAAGCAAAAAGCACATTGGAAGATAGGGTATATGGAATACCATCTGCTTTTTGAAAAATACTTAGATTTATATTTGAAGGCAATCTATGGTTTTGCTTGCTAATACTATGATTATAAAAAATAATTGACAAACCTGAGTAGGAAGCCAACCCCTTATTACTTACTGCTGATGCCAAATAAATCTCTGATAAATCAATCTTCTGAGTTCCCAGGGAGCTAATAATATCTACACATACTTTCACATTGTATCTTTTGCAAACACTCAAAATAGCCTCCATATCATTTAACATTCCTGTGGAAGTCTCGTGGTGAACAAACCACAACCACTTAATGTCAGTTGCCTTTAGCTTTTGCTCAATTTCTGATATTAAGAATCCCTCACCCCAATTCTTTTTATAGCTTGAGTAATTTAGCATAAAATTATCAGCATGGGTATATAGTCTCTCTCCAAATTCACCATTTGATAATATTAACCCACTTTCATTTAGCAAGCTAATTTGACCTGCAACAGCATCATTAGCAGTTGTTCCGGAGCCCGTTAATATTTCAATGAATTTTGCTGATGTAAGCTTTAATAGATTTTCTTTTACACGACTAAAAACTCTTCTAAAACCAGCTGACCGATGCGAAATTGAATCCTCAGAAAAGACTTTCCTTACATTATCTGCCATTTCTACTGGTCCTGGCAAAAGGTTTATAATCTGCTTCTCTGGGTTAATTAGTTTATCTGTAAACTGCAAATATCGCTCACGGGTAAGAAACATAGGCTGAAACATTGGATTATTACCAACAGGTGAACCCATATTCTGAAAACCAATATGTTGGTATAATTTCTGTTGTTTTATTATGCCCGATATCACAGCCAAATCATAAACCTGCTCTAGATGATTTCCAATAATGCTTTGTATAAGTAATAATAGAACTTTGGATCTTCGATATTCTTTTTTTACTGATAGCAACCTAACTTCAACAGCATTTTTATGCTCCGGCAAAAGCTCATCCAAATTTGATATTTTATTATCCAAGGAAAATGGTCGCTTATCTCTTAGCGCAATCATTCCAACAATCTCATCCTTATTTTTGGCGATATAATAAATATTCTCGCTATGGAACTGATCAACTAATTGCTTAGAAGTATTTGAACTATGCTGCTTTATCTCTTCAACAAATGTGTCATAATTCAAGTTGTGAATTTGCTGGAACTCCTGCTTTGATTGGGCTATTGTAATGATTATATTATGTGTATCCATAAATCCATTTAAATTTCACCAAAGATAAACAATTTTATAGGACTTTATTTTAATGATAATTATTGACTTAAATTAATACTCCGTTAATGTTTTATATAAATCACACAGTCAGGCGATTACGTTTTTTTGCAATAATCTATAATAATCACAAAATCAACCCTTT
>JAOZKO010000370.1 GCA_029935325.1 Bacteroidales bacterium | reverse complement strand
TACGCAGTATTTTATAATTTATATTGTAAAACAAATGATACTGATTAGTTACAATAATTTTACATAATGAGAATGGGTATCCTATAAAATTTCTCTAAACAGAATAACACACATATAAACAATCCGGATAGCTATCGGATCAACACAAAACAACCTACACCCCTTCAGCATACTTTCCATATATATCACCATAGAACTTAATCATATCTGTTCTTTTAACTTTGGCTACACTTACTTTCATCTTAATTGGTTCTACTGGAGATGAGCCATTTAGCTTTTGACTAACTATCTTATCCAATACATCATAACCTACTAATAATTGTCCAAAAACAGTATAATTATTATCCAAATAATGTGCACCACTATGATTTTGAACAATATAGAACTGACTATTATCCGAACGTTTTGTTGGATTTTCAATTCGTGCAGCAGCTAAAGCACCATAAATATTCTTATGCTTTTCCATTATTTCGTTGGGCAGAGTTTTATCCTCAAAACTAAGAGTATCCCATGCCTGTTGGTCTGCTGGTGTTATTGCACCACCTTGAATCATAAAATTGTTTATCACACGATGAAAAATACTGCTATCAAATTTCTCTTCCTGAGCAAGCTTTATAAAATTAGCTTTATGAATAGGAGTATCATCAAATAACATAAGTTTCATATCGCCAAAATCAGTGGAGATAGTAACTAGATAATCGTATTTTTCTGTTTTAGAATTAGAGCTAATAAAAGACATTGCGATGCTAGCAAATATCATCAAAGCAATGGATAGGGTAATATATTTAGTTTTTGTCATAGTATGTTTTAAATTAAATTATCAATCAAATTATCGTCAGCAAAGTTAGGCAAAGTAACTTTTAAATTTGGATTTGCTTCCATTGCACGTTTTATTGCGAAAACAGCTCCATCATTTCTTGCCCATGAGCGTCGTGAAATACCATTATTCACATCCCAGAATAGCATGGACTTCAATCTACGGTCAGCATCAGCACTACCATCGAGTAACATTCCAAAGCCACCATTTATAACTTCTCCCCATCCTACTCCACCACCATTATGAATGCTTACCCAAGTTGCTCCTCTAAAGCTATCACCTATAACATTCTGAATAGCCATATCTGCTGTAAAGCTTGAGCCATCATAAATATTTGAAGTCTCACGATATGGAGAATCCGTACCTGAAACATCATGATGATCACGACCTAGAACTACTGGTGCTGAGATTTTTCCATCGCGAATAGCATTATTAAATGCTTCCGCAATCTTGATTCTGCCATCAGCATCAGCATATAGAATTCGAGCTTGAGAACCAACAACTAATTTATTCTCCTTTGCTCCCTTTATCCAATCAATATTATCACGCATTTGCTGAGAGATTTCTTCTGGGGAATTCTTTGCCATCTCCTCCAAAACATCCATTGCTAACTTATCAGTAAAATCTAAATCTTTAGGATCGGATGAAGTACATACCCAACGGAAAGGTCCAAAACCATAATCGAAGCACATTGGCCCCATAATATCTTGCACATAAGATGGATATTTGAAATCACCTTTTTCGTTTAATATATCTGCTTCAGCACGTGAAGATTCCAATAAAAATGCATTACCATAATCAAAAAAGTACATTCCCTTTGCTGTAAGAGCATTGATAGCAGCAACATGTCTTCTAAGAGTTTTCTGAACTTCAATTTTAAACTCATCAGGATTATTAGCCATCATATCATTTGCTTCTTCATAGGTCATTCCCACAGGGTAATAACCACCAGCCCAAGGATTATGAAGCGAAGTCTGGTCTGAGCCAAGCTCCACATGCATTCCTACTTCCACAAACTTCTCCCAAAGATCAACAATATTACCCACATAAGCCAAACTCACAACCTCTTTATCTTCTTTGGCTTTGGTAATTCTTTCCATCATTATATCAAGGTCGTAATGCAGCTCATCAACCCAGCCTTGCTCATGACGTTTTTTTGCTGCTGTTTCGTTAACCTCAGCAATAATTCCAATAGCACCAGCAATAACTGCTGCTTTGGGCTGAGCACCAGACATTCCTCCCAAACCGGAGGTGACAAATAACTTTCCTGCAAGGCTATCATTTGCATCTTTCTGAATCATTCTACCAGCATTCAATACCGTAATTGTTGTTCCATGAACAATTCCTTGAGGACCAATATACATAAACGAACCTGCAGTCATCTGCCCATATTGAGAAACTCCTAAGGCATTAAACTTTTCCCAATCGTCAGGTTTTGAATAATTTGGAATAGTCATACCATTAGTAACAATTACTCTCGGTGCATCCTTATGAGAAGGAAATAAGCCCATTGGGTGACCCGAATACATCGCTAGAGTTTGCTCATCAGTCATCTCCGACAGATATTTCATAGTAATGCGATACTGCGCCCAATTCTGGAAAACGGCTCCATTACCACCATAGGTAATCAACTCATGAGGATGCTGTGCAATTGCATAATCTAAATTATTGCTAACCATTAACATAATAGCTGCAGCTTGAGTAGATTTATGAGGAAAATCATTAATGCTTCTAGCTGTAATTTCATAGCTAGGGCGGAATCTATACATATAAATCCTACCATATTTCTTTAGCTCATCAGCAAATTCAGGAGCTAATACCGCATGATGCTTTACATCAAAATATCTTAATGCATTTTTCAATGCTAATTTCTTCTCATCAGAACTTAATATATCCTTTCTAATAGGAGCATGACTTATTGTTGTGTCTAGCTCAGCTTTTGGAGGCAAAACATCAGGTATTCCTTGGCGTATATCCTCTTGAAATTCTTTTAGATTCATGGGTGTTTTGTGTTGGTGTGTTTTGTGTTTGTTGTTTCTTTGTTTGTTGTTTGGTGTTTGTTGTTT
>JAOZKO010000369.1 GCA_029935325.1 Bacteroidales bacterium | reverse complement strand
ACCATAAGCTTTGCTTATGGCTATTATTGTTATCCGCCTTTAGCGGATTCTATAGAAACACTAAATAATCAATATCTTAATAAAAATTTGGTCCTTATCACTAAATGATTAATTAGCTTTTTTTTATATTTATATGGTTAGTAAAAAATCACCACTCTAAATCCTGTCGTGCCAAAAAAAAACTTATGAATAAATTAAACAGACGGTCAGGAATGACCGTCTTACTGGATCGCATTACACCTTTATCTTAGCTGGAATATCTTTAGAGAATTTCCCAATAATAAAAGCTTCAATTTTTTGGTTCCTTAGCTTAGCCAACAACTCCTGCCCTTCATTTTTATCAATGGCAATCAATAATCCCCCTGATGTTTGGGCATCTGCTAAAAGGTATTTATCAATATCAGATCGAGAATCCTTCCATAATATATCCTTGCTTACCCAATCAAGATTATTCTTTGTTCCGCCAGGAATAATTCCTGCAATTGCAAAATCACGTGCTTTTGGTATAAATGGAATACTTTCAAAATCTAATTCCACTCCCATAGAAGTATTTAAAACCATTTCGCGTAAATGTCCCAATAAACCAAAGCCTGTAACATCGGTGCAAGCATGAACATCAAAATCAATCATTATATCAGCTGAGTTCTTATTTAAGGTTGCCATTAAATTGGTTATATAATCGCGTAGTGAATCCTCCACAATACCTCTTTTTACCGCTGTTGAAATTATTCCTGTACCAATTGGTTTGGTCAAGATTAATATATCACCATCCTTTGCTCCTATATTTCTTAATATCTTTTCAGGATGCACTAAACCGCTAACTACCATTCCATACTTAGGCTCTGTATCTTCTACTGTATGACCACCTAGAATACTAATCCCTGCTTCACTTGCTTTGTCTTGAGCCCCTCGCAATATTTCCTCCAATACACTTAATGGCAGTCGTTTATCGGGGAATCCTACAATGTTCAAAGCAAATATTGGTTGCGCACCCATTGCATAAACATCACTAAGGGCATTTGCAGCAGCTATAGCTCCAAAATGATATGGGCTGTCAACTATAGGCGTGAAAAAATCTAAGGTTTGTACCAAGGCTAAATCATCGCGTAGCAAATAAACACTTGCATCATCTGAGGTATCTGTTCCAACAAGAACTTTTGCATCATTAGGTTTTGGCAATTTCTGCAAAACCAATTCTAAATCTTGAGGTCGAAGTTTACAAGCACAACCCAGTCCGTGAGTAAATTGTGTGAGCTTTACTTCTTCTATTGCAAGCTGCTCTTTTTCCTCTTCAATATCATCGCCTCTTAATTCCTTTATTTTTTCTACAAATAATTCTACAGCCTTATCCACCTCCTCTTCAGTTGTATATACTCCTACCGAAAAGCGAATTGTTCCCATGGCATACTCCAAAGGCACAGCCATTGCTTCCAATACCGCCGACACATCAATAGAATCGGTATGGCATGCTGCTCCTGCCGAGGCTGCAACATCACTTATGGCATCAAGAAGAGTATTGGCTTCTACTTTAGGAATACTTATGGAAGATGTATTGGGCAATCTGTCAGCATTCTCTCCATTAATTCGGATATAGCTCAGTTCACTTCTAAATTTTTCTTCCAAATAGTTGCGCAAATGTGTATAGTGCTTTTTGTTCTTTTCTAAATCATACAAAGCTATTTCTGCAGCTTTTCCCATTCCGGCTATCTCAAGAATATTTTCTGTTCCTGCCCTTAGGTTACGCTCATGGTCAGCACCATGTATTAGTTTCTCTAATTTAATACCATTGCGAATATATAAAGCTCCAATTCCCTTGGGACCATAAAACTTATGTGCTGCAATACTCATTAAGTCAACATCAAGCTCATTAACATCTGTAGATATTTTACCAACCGATTGGGCTCCATCACAATGAAAAATAGCATTATGCTTATGAGTAATTTTAGCTAATTCAGCAATAGGCTGTATTACTCCTACCTCATTATTAGCATGCATTATACTAACTAATATTGTAGTGGGTTTAAATGCTTGCTCTAAAGACATTACTTCAACTCTACCTTCACTATCAACTGGCAAATAGGTAATATCAAATCCTTTGGTTTCTAAATATCTACAAACTTCTAATACAGCAGGGTGCTCGATGCTCGAAGTAATAATATGATTTCCCTTATGCTTATTTGCAAAAGCAAATCCTTTTATGGCATAATTATTTGATTCGCTTCCTCCACTTGTAAACACAACCTCCTCAGCATCACAATGCATCAAAGCAGCCAATTGCTTTCTCGATTCTTCAACTGCCATTTTAGTTTGCACACCATAGCGATGACTACTGGATGGGTTTCCAAAGTAAATATCCAAATATGGTTTCATTGCCTCCGCAACTTCCTTAATAATTGGAGTTGTAGCATTATAATCAAGATATATTAGTTTGTTCATTGCTCTTTGTTATTTGTTATTCCATATTTTCTCCTTTTCTCCCATTCTCCAATTCTCCTTTTCTCCCTTTCTCCTTTTCCAACCTCCCAGCCCAAAAGTGAAGGCTTCGCTCATTTGTTCAGCAGACATAGCGAAGGCTTCACGTGCCATGCAAATTTTCTCCTTTTCTCCAATTCACCTTTTCTCCTTTTCACCTTTTCTCCTTTTCACCTTTTCTCCTTTTCTCCTTTTCACCTTTTCTCCCATTCTCCTTTCAAACCTCCCAGCCCAAAAGTGAAGGCTTCGCTCATTTGTTCAGCAGACATAGCGAAGGCTTCACGTGCCATGCAAATTTTCTCCTTTTCACCTTTTCACCTTCCCTCTTTAGCCTTAATAATCAAATCAGCATTAACCTTAGCATCAGCTTCTTCACTAGAAATATAAATCTTTTTCACATCAGGCCGCTTCTCA
>JAOZKO010000089.1 GCA_029935325.1 Bacteroidales bacterium | reverse complement strand
TTAGAATGATTTTATTAGGCAGAATTACAGCATATTATAGTCGTCAATCATAACTGATTAGTGACTTAGTTTCTAATAATCTTAGTTTTCTTACGAGAGCTAATTTTAGAGTTAATATATTATCAATACTCCGTTAATGTTTTATATAAATCACACAGTCAGGCGATTACGGCTTTATGCAATAATGTATAATAGTCACAAAATCAACACTTTGCGCCTTGGCGTCTTTGCGAGAAACATAAACTCAACGAAGTATTAATTATCAGAATTACAATAAATAATCATTTTAGCGTTATCCCAAAACCCTTTATAGTTTAGGGCTTATTATTAAATTAAATGTGCAGGTTTTTGATTAAATGAAGTATTTAATCCTCATTATATTACAGTTTGGTATGCTTTTTACTTTTGCTCAAAAGGCGGAGGTTTTTGGCACTGTGCTCGATGCTAAAGGCAATGCATTTGACCCTGCTGTAAATATTGCTATGCAAGGCTATTCTCAAGGTACTACCACCAATAGCAAAGGGGAGTTTAGTTTGAAAGTACCTGCCAATATAGAAATTATCATTCAGTTTTCACACGTATCCATATTGCCAAAATACCAAACAGTATTTTTAAAGGAGGGCGAGCGCCTAAGATTGATGATAGTACTAGATGAAGCTCTGAAAATCGATACTTTTGAAGTAACAGCAAAGCGTCATGAGTATGATGGATTGATACATGTTAATCCGATTCAGTTTGAAGGAATTCCTTCGCCAAGTGGCGATGCCATTAGTACTTTTATTAAACGTATGCCAGGAGTTTATAGCAATAATGAGATGAGCTCGCAGTATTCGGTTCGTGGAGGAAATTTTGATGAAAACTTAGTATATGTAAATGGGATAGAAATTCAGCGGCCAATGCTAATTAAAACAGGACAACAAGAAGGCCTGAGTTTTGCAAATGCTGATCTTGTTAGCGATATAAAGTTTTCTGCTGGTGGATTCTCCGCCTTTTATGGTGATAAAATGGCCTCCGTAATGGATGTTAAATATAAAAAACCTGAAGCCTTTGCAGGTTCGGTTTCGGGGAGCCTATTGGGAGGAAGTGTACATCTTGAAGGTGTTGCAGCAAAGCATCGACTTAGGTATTTAATGGGTGTTCGTTATAAATCCAATCAATATGTTTTGCAAAGCTTAGATACTGATGGCGATTATAAGCCTTCTTTTACGGATGTTCAACTTCTTGTTGCATATGATATTACAGATGAGTGGGAGTTGAGCTTTTTGGGGAACTATTCTCTTAATAATTATAATATTACTCCACATACTAGAGAGACAGAATTTGGAAGTATTTTTGAAGTTCTAAGATTTACCGTTTATTTCGATGGACATGAAATAGATAGATTTGAGAATTATATGGGTGCACTAAATTTAAAGTATAAAACTAATCATACAAATCTAGATTTTACTGCTTCAGCATATCGAACTATTGAAACAGAGACCTATGATATTATTGGGCAATACTGGTTGGATGTGCTTGAGAATGACTTGGGAAAAGATGATTTTGGAGAAGTAGCTTTTAATAAAGGTGTAGGAACATATATGCGTCATGCTAGGAATTATTTGGATGGTGTAGTTGCTTCAGTACAACATCGGGGAAGTCATAAAAAATTGCAGTGGGGCTTTAATATTAGGCATGATATGATTCAGGATCAGCTATCGGAATGGAAACTAATTGATTCTTCAGGTTTTAGCATCCCACATCCAAAGGATAATATTGGTAACTTTAATCCAAATTATTCTCGTCCCAATGAATTACATTTGAATGAATTGGTAAAGGCAAATCAAACCGTAACCAGCAATCGTTATACGGCTTATGTTATGCGCGATTGGTCTTGGGTTAAGAGTGATACTTCTACATCGCTAAAGCTAAACGCTGGTTTGCGTAGCAATTATTGGGATTTTAGCAGAGAGTTTTTACTAAGCCCAAGAGTTTCATTATTTATTAAGCCCAATTTGCAATCAAATATATCATACCGAATTGCTGCAGGGATTTACTCTCAGCCACCATTCTATCGTGAAATGCGATACCATAATGGCCAAATAAATTATGATATAAAAGCACAGAAATCATCCCATATAGTATTGGGAACTGATTTGGTTTTTGATGCATGGAATCGTCCTTTTAAGTTTACTGCAGAGGCATATTATAAGTATATGTGGGATTTAATTCCCTACGAAATGGAAGATGTGAGATTGAGGTATTTTGCTGAGAATAATGCTCATGGTTATGCTGCCGGAATCGATTTTAAACTCCATGGTGAAATAGTTAGAAATGCCGAAAGTTGGGTGGGGATTTCATTAATGCAAACCCAAGAGGATATTGAAGACGATTATTATTACGATTATTATAATGCTGCCGGAGAGATTATTCAGCCCGGAATTACAGTGGACGATCAGAGAGTAGATAGTAATAAAGTTGAGCCGGGTTATATCCCTAGGCCTACCGACCAACGATTTACTTTTAACCTTTTCTTTCAGGATTATATTCCTGGTTATCCTACTTTTAAAGTTCACCTAAACTTGGTTTATGCCACTGGTTTACCCTTTGGCCCGCCAACCCATTTGCGCTATCAACAAACAAGAAGATATCCTCCATATCGCAGAGTAGATATAGGTTTCTCGAAGCAGCTAATAGGAGAGGATACAAAATTGAAATCCAAAAATCCAATGCGCCACCTAAAGTCTGCATGGATAAGTATTGAAGTATTTAATCTTCTGCAAATTGATAATACCTTATCCTATATGTGGGTAAGTGATGTAAATGGAACTTACTATTCTATCCCTAATTATCTTACTTCTCGACAGGTTAATGTTAGACTTATTGTGAAGTTTTAGAATAATTAGCTACTTTTAACTTTCAAAACTTGAAACCATTTAACTCTTTTCCCCTATCTTTGCATTCAAATTTTTAAAGGAACTATGGATATTAAAAGAATCATATCGCAGTCAATTTCTGTAAAGCAGCAGATAATAGACTCGCCCATTTTAAACACAGCAATAGCTGATGTAACCAATAAGATTATAGAAACATACCGCGCTGATGGCGCTGTTTATTTCTGCGGAAATGGCGGAAGTGCCGCTGATGCTCAGCATATTGCAGCTGAACTTTCTGGGCGTTTTTACTTTGACAGACCCCCTTTGGCTGCAGAGGCATTACACGTAAATACATCCTATCTAACAGCTGTAGCCAATGATTATAGCTATGACGAAATTTATGCGCGATATATTAAAGGTGCTGGTAGAAAAGGAGATGTTTTAGTAGGGATTTCTACTTCTGGTAATTCAAATAATATAATAAGAGCATTTAAGGTTGCTAAAGAGAATGGATTGACAACTGTTGCCTTAACAGGAGAAACTGGTGGAGAAATGAAAGACTTTGCCGATTTCCTTATTAATGTACCATCAACAGATACACCACGTATTCAAGAGTCGCACATTATGATTGGACATATTATTTGCGAATATGTTGAATCTGAATTATTCCCAAGATGATAACAGAAGCCATTATACTTGCTGGAGGATTTGGTACCCGATTGCGAAAGGTATTAGAAGATGTGCCCAAACCAATGGCGCCAATTAATGGTAGGCCATTTTTGGAATATCAGCTTAATTACCTTAAAAGTTTTGGAATTAATAGAGCAGTTTTGTCAATAGGATATTTATCACATCAAATCCAGAGTCACTTCGGAAGCAGTTTTAATGGTATAGAAATAGTTTATGCTGTTGAAAAAACTCCCCTAGGAACTGGTGGAGGCATAAAACTAGCTTATAATGAATTAAAAACAAATGAGGCAGTAGTTGTTAATGGCGATACCCTTTTCGAAGTTAATATTAAAGATTTTTTTAAGCTACACCGAGCCAAAAGCAGTTTGTTTTCTCTAGCCCTACGCGAGCTTGATGATGTAAGCAGATACGGAAATGTATTGATAAATGATGAAAATCAGATTTATAAGTTTGCTGAAAAAGGCAGTCACCATGGTGAAGGTTTGATAAATGGTGGGGTATATATTATTCATGCAGAGTTTTTTGAAAATACCAATTTACCAAAAAAATTCTCCATGGAAAAAGATGTCTTTGAGAGTTGTTATAAGAAACGTAATTTCTATGGCTTTCCTTTTTCTAATTACTTTTTAGATATTGGAATACCAGAAGATTTTGAAAAAGCACAAGATGACTTCCCTAAACTTAAATATTAAAAGCAAAATTGAAAATGGTGATTGGACTTTGTTTCTTGATAGAGATGGGGTGATTAACCGTAGGTTGGTAGATGACTATGTGAAAACATTAGATGAGTTTGAATTTCTACCAGGGGTTTTAGATGCTATTTCTGTATTTTCAAAAAAATTCAAGCAGATTTTCATTGTTACCAACCAGCAAGGAGTTGGCAAGGGATTAATGACAAAAGAGGATGTGGATTTGATACATTCTCAAATGCTTAGCGAAATATCTACTAATGGAGGAAGCATTAATCAAATATACGTTTGCCCTGATTTAGCAAGCGCCAACAGCCCAAATCGTAAGCCAGAAATAGGCATGGCACTACAAGCCCAAAAGGACTTCCCTGGAGTAGATTTCTCAAAATCAATTATGGTGGGTGATAGTAAAAGCGATATGCAGTTTGGCCGTAAAGCAGGAATGATTTGTGTTTTTATAGAGACAGAACAAAAGAATCCTTTTGGTTCTGATTTGGTGGATTTGTCTTTTGAGAGTTTGTGGGAGTTTGCTTTAGGCATATAGTAGTTTCTTCATTAACACTTTGGTTGCCCACTGCCTAAATTGTGTAGCACGAACAGAATTCACCCTATAGCCAACAGATATAATGGCATCTAGATTATAGAAATCAACATCCCTTTCCACCTTTCTATTTCCTTCCAAACGAACTATTCGAAATTTTCGAATAGTTCGATCTCCCTCAATCTCATTACTCTTTAAGAGCTCTTTTATGTGATAGTTTATTGTATTAGTTCCTACTTCAAATAGCTCTCCATTAATTTTTCTGGAAAATTTCAATATAAATTTACTTTTGCCGATATTGTTGGAAAGACATTATATGCACAATTGCAAGCTTTCAAACTCATATAAAATATTTCCTTATCTTTGAGGTCACAATTAAACACCTTAAAAGCATGAGAAAACTACTAACTCTATTATTCACCTTCTCAATAATTACTTTAGTTGGACAAAGCTATATTCCAATACCAGCTGATAGCACATCAGAATGGCGAGTAAATACAATTCATCATAACAAAAAGGATCCATGTTTAATTAATAATAAATTTAGGTATTTCTTCAATGGAGATACTATCATTAATACAACCACTTATTCAAAACTTTATAAAACTGGCATTATGTATTTATGGGGTCAGAATTGCGATCCAACTATTCACCACTATGAAAATTCCTATGTAGGCGCTTTTAGAAATGATACTGGAAAAGTATTCTATATTGCCAATTATTTCTCTATTGAAGAACTAATCTATGATTTTACATTAAATATTGGAGATACCCCTCCTTATGATTTTTTTACTCTTGGCAATCCTCAAATTATTTCAATTGATACGCTAATAATAAACAATCAACAGCATAGGCGGTTTTTTATTGATACTGTAGGCTCAACTACTTTTGATAGTAGTTTTTATTTTATTGAAGGAATAGGTACTAGCAATGGACTAATAGAAAAAAGTCATTGGGAATCTGGCACAGACCTGATTTGTTATGCTGAAAACCATATTTCAATTTTTCCCGTAGGTAGCAATTGCATCTTAAACATTGGCATAGAGGAAGTATTTGAGGATGAAAATAATATCGATATAAGCCTTTTCCCAAATCCAGCAAATAGCCAAATTACATTTGAATTTGATAAAGTAACTAAGGATCAATTCTTTGTTTCAATTTTCAATGCTCAGGGTCAGGAAGTTAAAACTATAGAATTTGAAAGTGGGATAAACAACCAAAATATAGATATCAGTGATCTATCTTCGGGAGTTTACTTCTATCGGGTAAATTCTAAGAAATTTGACAAGCAGTTCTCTGGAACTTTCTTAAAGAAATAGTAAATAATTGATTCTATTAATTACCATAGTAACAGGCCTTTGTTCGTCGTATAAAGCATTATATTTTTATTGATTAGATACTATTAATCCTGTACACACATCAGACAACTTTTAATGATAAAGATGTGTCATTGAAGGACAAATCAATAACAAAACACATATGTCATTATGAAAAAGCTATTTACTTTATTATTCACATTTGCTTTTCTATCTCTTTCTGCTCAGTCCTGGATTAATAAAAATGCGGTTTGGCATTATGATTTCTGGTATGTTGGTGGCTCAGGTTTTTACAGGATGGAGTATAATATGGATACCATAATTCAAGGTCATCTTTGTCAGAAAATAGAAGAAATTGAATACGATGTATATACTGCAGCAAATGGCTCGTTTACCATAAGTTCTCCCATTAATAATCCTGCTGAATATACTTATAGTAGTGGCGATACGGTGTATTATTTACATAATAATGCTTTCTATATTCTCTACGATTTTGGTGCATCAATAGGAGATTCGTGGCTTCTTTCGGATGATACTGCATTTGGATGTGCGGAATCTTACGTCACCGTAATTGATACAGGAACGATGCAAGTTAATAATAGCACAAGGCGGTGGGTTAATATAACAACAAATAATAATGCTGCTTACTATTTTCATGGGATAATAATTGAAGGAATTGGGATGACAGAGGGTGGCCAAATGATTAATTGTAAATTATTTCCAATGCCAGTTTCCTGTGATACATCACTAACTGTGGAGTATTATGAACATGATTTTACTTGTTTTGAAGATAGCCTCACTCCATTATATAATACCTCAGGAAAAGAGTGTGAGTATTATTTGATTTATGCCGGAATAGATGATGCTGATATAGCAAATATTCAAATAAATGTTTTTCCAAATCCGGCAACAAACTTCATTAACTTTGAATTTGATAATACTACCAAGGAGCAATTATTCCTTTCCATTTTCAATGCTCAGGGTCAAACAGTAAAAACAATAGAATTTGGAAGCGGATCTAAAAGTCAAAATATAGATATTAGTGATTTATCTTCAGGGGTTTACTTCTATCGGATAAATACTGAGAAATTTGACAAGCAATTCTCGGGAACTTTTCTGAAGAAATAATAGGCAGGCCCCTCTAATCGATGACCCAGGGCAAACCTCATACATATTAAAAAGCCATGAATGCACAAATATAATTTTATAAACACAAAATTATGACTCACGAATAAGAAAACCCAAAGGGTTTTCATAAATTCGTGTTATTCTTTTCAATATCCCATTACTAAAGAGAATAAATTCGTGCATTCGTGGCAAAATATTCACACAAATATAAAGAGTTTACCCTGATCGATGACCAATAAATTAGTAACAAAATCAGTTAATTTACAAGCACCTTTCCTGTAAATACTATTTTATCTAAAGTTTTTAATTGGATAAAATAAATTCCTTTTGCCTTTGTGCTTAAATCAAATTTTACCGTTTGGATTGATTGGCCAAATGATCCTATTTTTTCAAAATAGATTTGTTTGCCTTCGCTATTATATAGTTTTAACTCATAATATTGTTTTTCTAAACCTTCAATATTTATTTGGAATTGTCCTTTTGATGGGTTCGGGATAATACGAACATCAACAGTGGATAAATCGTTATTGTTGAATCCAGTACAAGCATCCACCATTAAAATCAAACTATCACTATTATAGCAGTTTTCACTATTACTTACTTCTACCCAATATGTATTTGCTCCCATTACAAACGAGAAGCTATCGAGACTTAAATATTGAGTATTGGAATTATTACTCCATAAATAGCTATTAAAACCACTTCCTGCATCCAAAGTAATATGTTGATTCCAACATATAGTGGTATCATTGCCCAAATTAATATCTGGCTTTGCTTTGAACCAAACATAAGATGAATCGCTAATGCTACAACCAGTAGTGCTGCTTATGTTTAAGGAGATGTAATTTGATAGTCCTCCTAGCAATATTGTATCCACACTAAGTGTTGAATTAGTGGAAGCATTGCTCCATAAGTACGAATAATTACTATTAAAACCTGCATCCAATATTAAAGACTGTCCCAAGCCGCAAATACTTGCGGAGTCACTTAACTGACTAATAGGGGAGGCTTCGTAGGTTACAGAAATTGAATCTGATACAGAACAGTTATTAATATCAATAACTATAATATTATAAACAAAGGTGCCTATTCCCAAACCTAGTGAATCCACATAAATACTTTGGGTAGTATCGCCTGTATTCCATAAATATGAACTAAAATTACCAACATTTAAAAGCAGACTATCATAAGCACAAATTGTGGTATCAGCGCCAATACTTATAGTTGATATTTGATTTATAGAGGTTGAATTTGTATCAGAATTTGTACAACCGTTGATATCAATATAGGAGTAGATAATATCATGACTTCCTGTTCCTGCATTTTGTGGACTGAAAATATTTGTATTGATACCACTTCCAACAAAACTACCTCCCAATGGATTACCCAAAAGTGTATCAGCTATGGAGTTGGTACAATAAGATGATGCTAATCCTGAAAAAGAAACAATCGGCAATTGATTTACTGTAACAAATACAGAATCTTTTGTGGTATAATTCCCATCGCTTACCTCAGCAATATACCATGCTGATTGTAGAGGAATTGCTGTTGGGTTTTCCATTGTTGAACTGAAGCCCATAGGATTTGATGACCACGAATAGTTTAAACCTGATGTTCCTCCCGAAGAATTTGCCTGAAGATTAATTGTGTCATATTTACAAATAGTATCATTATCGACAATTGGAGAAATACTCAATGGTCCCCCGCTTATATTTACCCATAATTGAGCTGTGTCTTGACATAAGGATGTTGCTGTTGAGTCAATTACAGTTATTGTGAATAGTGTATTTGCAAATAGGTTTGTGCTAACTGCAGATTGCAGATTTGTTGCTCCGCTAATAGAAGAACTTGGTGCCCATGAATATAAATATGTTCCAATTCCTCCGCTGGCACTGGCTGATAATGCTGTTGAAAGACCATAAGCCACAGGATTTGTCACTGCACTTATTGAAATTGTTGGCAATGGATTTACCACCTGATTCTGCTGTGCGCTATCGCTACAACCATTGGCATCAGTATATAAATAAGAAATATCATGTGTTCCAACTCCTGCTATTGCGGAATTGAAATTAGCATTAGTAACTCCTGTTCCTGAGTATATTCCATTGGCAGGACTTCCGCCACTGAGGCTAAAACTTACTGTATTAGCGCAGATATCCAACAAAGCAGAAAAGCTTACAGATGGCAGTGCGTTTACCACAATACTTACTGTATCATAATTTGTATTTAATCCACAACCATTAGCATCAGTAAGTGATGTAATAATATATT
>JAOZKO010000368.1 GCA_029935325.1 Bacteroidales bacterium | reverse complement strand
GAATCATCGTAAACCCCTATCATTATTGCATTTCAGCACACTGATTAGTTACAATTATTTAAATTCAATTTCCTTTACCCCCTCAATCAACGCCTCATAATTATCAGTCACCGAATTGTCCATATAAAAAGTGAAGTTTCTTTTCATCTCATTCTGGACAGGAATACAAATACCAGTTTCATTCTTATTATTCCGCGCTATATTTATTTGAAATCGATTTACTAACTTCTTTTCTACAATATATTCATATACACTATCGTCTTCACTATAATCGGGGCCCCAATTACCATATTCGTAATGAATAATTCCATTTGGTGTCTGAAACGCTCCCCAAGGATCTCCTTCATTACCATATCCTCCAAAGATATGCACCCAATACTTTAGTGTCCTTATACTGAAGTTATTTGTTTCGATTATTCTATCTGAAGAATTCTCAATAGCATGGTATCTTGTGTTAATAGTTCCCTTAACATTAAATCCACCATAGAAAAATAATAGAATGATAAATAATAAAAGTCCAATTAATACAATTCCTAGAAAATATTTTAATCCTTTCTTAATATTCATTAGTTGTATTTGCTTAATATTTACCTCTGAGATTATTATTCAAGCACATAAAAACCGTAGATGGCAAGCACTACGGAGTTTTTATATGCTTAGGTGTTGTGTGCTGGCTTTTTTTATTTCTTTTTCAATTACATAAATAAGGAATAATACTATCCCTATTGGTCGATAAAACACAGTAAGTAGAACTGAATACTTTCCCTGTATTTCTAATTTATTTTTGTCTAGACTTAAAATAATTGCAGCAATTATATTCAAAAGAAAAGGAACAGTCGCCTTAGCAAACATCAAGTAGCTATAAATATTTGGTTTTGTCTCATCTAATTCTCTTCCAATAAAATATATTGCTAAGTATTCAAGTATATAGAATACGCTTAAAACCAAAGCGTATTTTCCTATTATTTGTATTGCTGTTTTATTCATGCGAGTTCATTTTTTGGATTAAATATTTTTCAATTATAAGGAAACAAACTCCAAATATTGGCATGACAAAGCCTACTATTGAGATTGGTATTTTATTCTTTGTGTATTTAATAGAGTCAAATAATACAAATAATCCAACAACAATATTAGATGTATAACTCATCATATTATTAGTCCAGTTTATTATAAATTTCGGATCTGTTTGGTCGAATATATCTATAGCGTAAATCATTGAAATAGTAGCGATATAATTTATCAATCCTATTCCAAATCCAATTAAAAGGTATTTTATTACTATTTTTTCTAGTTCTTTCATTTATTCTTTTGTTTATGTATTCCGGTGCTTGCACACAACTAGTAGAAATTCACAACCCTATTATTTATAAATTGCTGTAAAGGTAGGAAATAAATATATCCTGACTAATAGAATTATGCATTATTCTACTATTTGAATAAGAAAAATCTCATAATTATTGTTAGGCATATAAAACCAAAGCCTCTCCAATTTTCCCTACCTTTGCCCCCAATGTTAGGATTTATCACCAAAATACGGAATCAACTTTTTGATAAAGGAATTTTCAAATCATCGGAATTTGATTTACCTATTATCAATGTGGGGAATTTAGCCGTAGGTGGTAGTGGTAAAACACCCCATGTGGAGTATTTAATTTCACTCCTGAAGCCAGAATTTAAAGTGGCTACTCTGAGTCGAGGTTATGGCCGTAATACCCGTGGCTTTCGAGAGGTAAATATTCAAGACCTAGCCTCGGAAAGTGGTGATGAGCCTTTACAAATCAAAAAACACTTTCCTGATATCAATGTTTTTGTGGGTGAAAAACGAGTGGAAGCAGTTAGTAAATTACTATTTGAGCATCCCGATATTGAAGTCATTCTTTTGGATGATGCTTATCAGCATCGTGCAATCAAGGCAGGTTTGAATATCCTGCTAACTGATTATTCCAAAATATTTACAGAGGACAAAATAATGCCAGCCGGTCGTTTGCGAGAGCATCCTCGTGGTGCCAATCGAGCCGATATCGTTATTATTACAAAGTGCCCTCTGGATGTTAATGAGAATAAGAAAACAGAGATTCAAAATAAGATTTCACATTATACTAATGCCCCTGTTCTGTTTTCAGGAATAAAATATCACGAAGAGCTGATTCCTGTATTTGCAAATCGAAAAAATATTGAAAGCGGTATGAATATCGTTTTAGTAAGTGGTATTGCTAAAAGTTTAGGCCTTGAAGATTATGTAAAAGAAAAATACCAAGTTGGCAACTTTGAGCATTTCAACTTCCGCGACCATTACCATTTTAAGCAAAGAGATTTACAGAATATTGAAGAAAAATTTAATACTTTTGCCAATCCAAAAATAATCCTTTGTACAGACAAGGATGCGGTACGATTGATGGAAGTGGCTCAAGGAAGTGATTTTGAGAAATTGCCCACTTATCGACTTCCCATTGAAGTGAGCTTTTTGGGAAAGGATAAAAAAATATTTGACAGAAAAATTACAGACTATGTACGACAAAATAAAGCAGACTTCGGAATACATTCAGAGCAAGACTAATATCAAACCACGTATCGGAATCATTTTGGGCTCTGGCTTAGGAAATTTAGCCACCAAAATTGAAATTGAAACCGCAATTGACTATGAGTATATTCCACATTTTCCAGATGTTACAGTAAAGGGTCATCATGGGCGTTTGCTTTTAGGAAATCTTGGTGGGCAAGAAATTGTGGCCATGCAAGGTCGTTTTCATTACTATGAAGGACATAGTATGCAGGATCTAACTTTCCCTGTACGTGTGATGATTGATATGGGCATTGATTTACTAATTATCTCCAATGCCGCTGGTGGAATGAATTCCGATTTTAAGGTGGGTGATATTATGTTGA
>JAOZKO010000367.1 GCA_029935325.1 Bacteroidales bacterium | reverse complement strand
CCGAATCTGTAATGCATATGCTGGCAAACCAGATTAGTAGGCCAGTTACAATTGCCAATAACCAGAATAACATTCTGTACAAACTGCTGGTCAACCGGTTTTGATAGTACATGTTGTTGTAATGTTCATCCTTCAATCTAGTGGCCTCCACTAAAGCAGAAGCAGTAGGTAGTGTATATTTTTTACTTTTAGGTTCACCCAACAAATCCTTTATAGCATCCTTCCTCCAACTATTTAATTTAGTGGATTCGGAGATGAGTATATTACTTGCATCAATGCGCTCCTCCTTATTCATCCTAAATATTTCCTGACGCCTGGCAGTATGAAAACTTTTCCAGGCTTCATCAAATTTATACTGATTTAGAAACTCTTTAGATTTATCGAGCAGTTTATTTGCCTCAACAGCCCATGGAGCTTCTTTTGAATTACCGCTTTTAATCCGGTTATCCAGTTCGGCTTTGTAAGCTGTTAATGAACCTTTAAGTCGTGAATAACGAAGACCTGTATCGAAAGTAGTCATGTTTCTGAAGAACGCTTTTAGTCGGTTATTCATGGCATACATAATTTAGTTAATCTAACAACGTTATACTGTATTCATTCTGTTTAAGTTACATAAATAAGCAAAGTATTGTGCTTTCATGATTCTATGAAAAAGAATTTATAGAAAAACATAATCCCCCACTATTTTGTTTTTACTATTGGTAAATTTGTGTAAAGGAATATCAGAAATCTCAAAAAAAGATAATTAATGCAGGTAGAAGGAACCCTGTTTCACCTATCAACCTGTGATAATTTATGCTTAGGTAACTATTTGGAAACATAATTATTAGCCCTAGTAGGAAGTTTATAATCAGCGTTATCACTAAGGCGTAGAAACCAATAGAATAACTGGTTGTTAGTAATACCGCTATAGTTACCAATTCCAATATGGAATGAATAATTAACAGAATCCTTCTGGTATTACGCTTCCCCACAATTACGGTAAATGAAGTGTGTTTGTCTTTTATATCGTTGTCATAATCAAACCATGATATCATAACCCCTTCTAGCCATGCAAGAACAAAGAAATTGAAAACTATCAGTAAAGCTGGATGGGAGGGGAGTTTGCCTAGCCAAACCAAAGGGGCCATAAATACCCCAGTTGTATAAACTGCTGCTATAATGAGTTCCTTTTGCAGGATAATTGACTTTCGGCTTTTTAGTAAATAAATTGAAATAAAATAGAATACTGTAATTACTGACAATATAAGCCCGAAAAATATAATTTGCCTTTCAAGAAAAAATAAACTCAGCGTTATGCTTAACAAAGCGGCAATTACCACAATTGTTATTATTGGTTTTCTGTGAATGTAATGAAACCTATGCCTTATAATAACTGCACTTTCCTTATTCTTTGTGCTATCAATAATATGATCGAGGGAATAGACTACCCATACTGAAAGTGGCAAAATAATCCACCAATACGGATTTGCAGCAACATTAAGTACTCTTGTTGCCAAATAGCCAACTGCCAGTGAACCCAGCACAACATCTATACTTAGTATTTGGAAGAGATAAAGAAAGTTGTATTTATTGTCAGTTTCTATTTGCATAAGTCAGGGTTTGACTCAGTAAAATTTATCGTTAATGCAAAAAACGAAATTTAGACAGCTTCTAAAATCTTGGGGCAAGTAAAGCCCTGACTATAGTAACCTATTCACGTTTAGCAACCATATGAACAACAATGCCAATTTCGTTGGGAACAATGAAACTCTGATTGCTTTTAGCATCATCTTTCGACATTGATGTTATTCCCCAGTGTGTTCTGTCAATGATAATACTATCTGATGTAATAATAAGATTATTATCATCAAACTCAAATACAGCATTGAAATTAATACATTGAGCAATACCCATCAGTTCTAATTCTCCAGTAATATGGTATCCTTTTTCTGATTTCTCAGTATAGTCAAATTCAAAAAATGAATGATGAAACTTTGGCGTATTAAAAAATTCAATTGATTTAAGGGTATTCTCCAGTGTTAGCCTCATTAATTCATAATCATCAATATCAAGATCAATAATACTTTCCATGCAAATAACAAATCTACCGGCTATAATTTCATCATTATATATTGATATATAACCGCTATCAAGATAAGCATGTCCATTGTGAATATCGCAATACCAATTAAGCTTGCTTTTCTCGATATCGATTTGGTAAGTAATAGTATCGTTACTATTGTCCGTTGTTTTTTCTATAATATTTAACTTAGCAAATACCAGTGTAGGTAATGCTAACAGTAGCAATATGTGATAAAAAAATAGCTTCATTTATTATTCATAGTTTCCTCCAACACTACATACTCCAGTAATTTCACCATCGACAATTAATTCTTTAATGCCTTCAGGGATATTAATAGCATCCGTAAAGATAGTATTAACAAATTCAGCTGCAAAAAAGTTACAACCCTTTAAATCAGCTCCTGTAAAGTTAGCTTCCTGTAAATGCGCACCTCGAAAATCACCTTCAATTATTCTGGCATTAACAAAGCTAACTTCTTCCAATCCGGCACCAGTAAAGTCAGAATAGCTTAAATCAGTTGAATCCATTTTGGCTCCTGCAAAAACGGATATTATGAATCTCACTTTTACCGCTGTGCTTCCTGTAAAATCAGCATCGGTAAACTCTGACTCCTTCATAAGAGCATTAGTAAAATCGCAGTTTCTGAAATTTGCACGATGACCAATTACACCAAACATATTAGCTCCCCTAAAATCAGAGCCTTCCAGATTTGAATCGTTAGTATGCATACGAAATAATATTGAACGACTAAAGTTGCAGTTTGTCAACTTAGAGTTATTCATGTCTGTCCACCGTACATCACAAAACCTAAAGTCCGAATCAGAAAAATCAGCACCC
>JAOZKO010000088.1 GCA_029935325.1 Bacteroidales bacterium | reverse complement strand
CATAACAATAAGTTTACTTTTGTAAATGTTTGTTTTCAGCACAAGCATAACGAAGTACAGAGTGAAGCGAAATCATGAACACAATAAGAATAAACACGATGTGAATAAATTGACGTTTTCTGGCAAGCACTATATATCCACAAGGATTTTATACCAACCGAAGAATAAAGTATTTCTTCTTTCCTTTTTGAACCAAGATATATTTGTCATTTAGCAATTCTGCTTGGCTAAAGTCATAATCATCTTTAATTTTTACTCTATTCACCGAAACAGCATTATCCTTAATCATCCTTCTGGCCTCACCTTTTGAAGCAAATATTCCTGTTGTATCTGCCAATAAATCCAATGGTGGTAGGCTTAGGTCATCTTTGCTTATTTCGCTTTGGGGTACTCCATCAAAAACAGAAAGGAAAGTAGCTTCATCAAGCTTTTTTAGTGTTTCTGTAGTTCCTTTTCCAAATAGAATTTGAGATGCATCAATGGCAGACTGCAAAGCCTCATCGGAATGCACCATTCGTGTAATATGGTCTGCTAATGTCTTTTGCAATAATCTTTGATGAGGTGCAAGCTGATGTTCAGTAGTTATCAAATCAACATCATCCTTTGATAAAAGAGTAAATATTTTTATATATTTCTCTGCATCATCATCACTAGTATTTAACCAAAATTGGTAAAATGCATAGGGAGAAGTTTTTTCCGGATCCAACCATACGTTTCCACTTTCGGTTTTACCAAACTTGCCGCCATCAGCTTTAGTAATCAACGGGCATGTTAAAGCAAACGCCTCACCTCTAGCCTTTCTACGAACTAGCTCAGTACCTGTGGTAATATTTCCCCATTGGTCGCTACCACCCATTTGCAACTTACAATTGTGGTTATTATAAAGATGTAAAAAGTCATATCCTTGTACCAATTGGTATGAAAATTCGGTAAATGACATTCCCACTTTGCTATCCTCTCCTATTCGCTTTTTAACAGAATCCTTTGCCATCATATAATTGACGGTAAGGTGCTTGCCAATATCACGAATAAAATCTAGAAACGAAAACTTACTCATCCAGTCATAATTATTGACCAATATGGCAGCATTCTCTTCCCCACTATCAAAATCTAAGAATTTCGCCAATTGCTTTTTTAATGCATCCTGATTATGGCGCAAGCTCTGTTCGTCCAAAAGGTTTCTTTCGGCAGATTTACCAGAAGGGTCTCCAATCATTCCTGTTGCTCCTCCTAATAGTGCTATGGGGCGATGTCCTGCAATCTGAAAATGCTTAAGCATCATAACACCCACTAAATGACCAATATGCAAAGAATCAGCAGTAGGATCAATACCCACATATGCAGAACTCAATTCCTTTTCCAATAAATCTTCTGTACCGGGCATGATATCATGTATCATTCCTCTCCAACGTAATTCTTCTACAAAGTTCTTTGCCATATTATGTTTTGCTTGTATTTTTGAAGCTGCAAAGATAAGTTTTATACATTTTCATTATTTAATTATTTAGTACTACCACTATTTTATAAAATTTAGGTAATGATTTAATGCAATAATGTGATAATGCTATAATGACGTAGTCGTTTTACCAAATCCTAATTGCGAGTCCACTCCGAAAACCTCATACAATGATTTTCAATCACTTTTTGCCCCTACCGAAATTTCGGCACTAAAAGGAGAAACGCCTGAATATCAAGGCTTCATTCAAGATAAAAATAAGATGTTATTACTACATCTAATATGAATTTATACTTTTCGGAGCAGCCAAATTTTTGTGTTTTATAAAAATTAAATTCGTGCATTCGTGGCTTTTTTAATAAGTAGTGTCTGCACGAAAACTATCAAATTTTACGAAATGATATATTTTGGATGAGATTTTAACTTTTTTGAGACGAAGTGATGCCTTTGCATCAGTGAGTTGAGAAAGATTAAAATATCGCCAAAAGATACATTTCTAATTTTGCAGAGTTTTCTTGCTGGCACTAAGTATAAGTTTACCCAGCATATGATCCATTTAATTTAACGGAGATTTTATAATTTGATTATCTTTGGCAGTCTAAATCTATAAAATATATTGAAATGAGAATAACTTTATATATCAGCATTTTTCTATTGGGAATTTCTAGTATTGGTTTCGCTCAAGAAAATCAAAATACTAATGACACTATTCCTATTGTAAAGGATAGTACTGAAATAATCACTCAAGAGGAACCGCCTTCGGTTAATTCTACGGTAAATGATAGTGATGAAGTATTTGTGTTTGTTGAAGTTACACCAAAATACCCTGGTGGTGAAGATGCTCGACTAAATTACTTACGCGAAAATATTGCCTATCCTGAACTTGCATTTAAATCAGGTATTCAAGGCACGGTGTATTTATCATTTATTATTGAAAAAGATGGCAGGGTTTCTAGTGTTAAAGTTATGCGAGGTATTGGAGGAGGATGCGATGAAGAATCTATAAGAGTTATTCGTAATATGCCAATATGGGAGCCTGCAATGCAAAGGGGAAGAGCTGTTAGGTGTCAATTCAATATGCCCATTAGATTTGTTATAGAAGCAGAAAATAATAGCAAAGAGAATAAACCCCTTAGTAAAAAAGAGCAAAAAAAGCTAAAGAAACAACTGAAAAAAGAAGCTGAAGCAAGGGAAAAAGCAGAGAAGGCTGCCAATAGAATCTAGGATTCTATTAGAATAATAAAACAAATGACACTAATTAGTTACTTGTATTTTAACTCATGCAATACTATTAAATCAATTAAGTTTTCCATGATGAGCAACTGAATAACGACTAATATAACTAACTAATCTTTGAAACTGATTTGATGAACCTTGAAACTTAAAAAGAGCCTTAAATTTAACCAAACCATAAAAATCAATTAGCTTACCTATTGATGAATTCAAAAAGGACGAAGACATTGCCACTTCGGGCCCAACACTAAGAGTAACTTCTTTGTTTACACTAATACTTTGATCTAGCATTATATATAATCTCTCTCCTTCACTATTAGAACTAGTGTCTTTAACTAAATCGGTTAATATTAAAACAGTCATTGTCTCTTTATTGAATATTAATTGAATATTTTGCAAAAATACACCTTTTTTTATATTTATTTAAAAACTATAAATAGAATCACTCTCATCAAAATCATCAAGGTTATTAATCGGAATATCACAAGCAATTAGTGTACCTTTAAAATTAATTAAATTGTTATCTCTTACTATTATTTTTCCTTGATTCATATTATAAAAAGCATTATTTGAAATTATAGCTAATGTACCATCAAGAGCTTTTATGGATTCTGATAAATTGTTCAATCCCATTCCTCTATTTTGGATAGTTGATTGTGCAGAAAACCCTAACGAAATAGCTTTTATGATAGCTTGTTGATCTGTTATTGATGCTTTTCCTTGCTTTTTTCTAAAGTCGTTAACTGATGAAGGTATTCCTATCCCAAAATCACAAATTGAGAATGATAGAATGTCGTTTTGTGGATAGTATTGAGTTAGTACATAACCCGTATTTTCAGAACCAGCATGGTCAAAGATATTATTAAGAACCTCTTTTAAATTTGCGGACAATGGTATTAAGTCTTTTTTCTTTAGAAACTCTCTTCTAAAAAAATCATTTGTATAATTGGCATAACTATCTATCATGGAATTTGATATTTTCCAAAGTGGAATAACTTCGCCAATTTTAAGATTCGTATAAACATCTCTTTCATACCCCTTTTCCCAATACAACTTAAACCTAATATTCTCTAAGTATTTATTAAGAGTTCTTGTTCCTCCAACAAAACTAATTTTGCAGCCATTTTGGTAAAACTCTTCAATCAAACAGGCTAACACAACAAAATCCTCTGTAGCAACAAATTCATAATCTCCAAAATCTACAATAAGATTTTCCACAGAATTCTTATACTCTAAACTCTCATTTATTAGATTCATCCAATCTAATACCATTTTATTCCTTGGCAATCTAAAAGTGTGTGGTTTCATTGTTAATTATTATGACTGAATAATATAGTTACATATTCCGGCGATACTGCCCGCCAACATTAAATAATGAATCTGTGATTTGACCAATAGAACAGTATTTTGCTGCTTCCATTAAAACATCAAAAACGTTTTCATTATTTGCAGCTCTTTCCTTTAGCTTTTCGCACCAATGTGCTGATTCTATATTATAATGCTTATGCAAATTATCTAGCATCTCAATCTGAAATTGCTTTTCCTCCTCCGTAGCTCTAATAACTTCTCCTGGCGTTACCGTTGGCGAACCCTTTGATGATAGGAATGTATTTACTCCCATAATCGGAAGTTTACCAGTATGCTTTAATGTTTCGTAATAAAGCGATTCCTCTTGAATTTTTCCTCTTTGATAATTGGTTTCCATAGCTCCCAAAACACCTCCTCTTTCTGTAATTTTATCAAATTCTACCATTACAGCCTCCTCAACCAATTGAGTTAACTCTTCAATAATAAATGCTCCTTGTAGTGGGTTTTGATTTTTTGCTAATCCCAGCTCATGGTTTATTATCATTTGAATTGCCATGGCACGACGAACTGATTCCTCAGTAGGAGTAGTTATAGCCTCATCATAAGCATTGGTGTGCAGAGAATTACAGTTGTCGTATATTGCATAAAGTGCTTGTAGAGTGGTGCGAATATCATTAAAATCAATCTCCTGTGCATGTAGGCTACGTCCTGAGGTTTGGATATGGTATTTAAGTTTTTGCGAACGTTCATTGCCACCATATTTTATCTTTATGGCTTTTGCCCAAATCAAACGAGCAACACGGCCAATTACTGAGAACTCAGGATCAATTCCGTTACTAAAGAAGAATGATAAGTTGGGGGCGAAATCATCAATATTTAACCCTCTACTTAGGTAATACTCCACATAAGTAAATCCATTACTTAGGGTAAATGCTAATTGTGAAATAGGATTAGCACCAGCCTCAGCAATATGATAACCCGATATGGAAACAGAATAAAAATTACGCACTTTATTATGAATAAAATACTCCTGAATATCTCCCATAAGTTTCAAAGAGAAATCGGTGGAGAAAATACACGTATTCTGTGCTTGGTCTTCCTTAAGAATATCTGCCTGAACAGTTCCTCTTACTGATGCAATGGTTTTTACTTTTATATCATCGTAAATCTCCTTTGGCAAAACCATATCACCTGTTACTCCAAGCAGCATAAGACCTAGGCTATCATTCCCTTCAGGAATTTTACCATTATAACTTGGTCTTAAAGTTCCACTTTGCTCATATATTGTTTCTATTTTTTTATTTACTTCAGCCTCTAGTCCATGCTCTTTAATATATAATTCGCATTGCTGATCTATGGCAGCATTCATAAAATAACCTACTAAATGCGGTGCTGGACCATTAATTGTCATTGAAACAGAGGTCATAGCACTCGCTAAATTAAAGCCGCTATAAAGTTTTTTGGCATCATCCAAACAAGCTATTGACACACCCGAATTTCCAATTTTCCCGTAAATATCAGGGCGAATATCTGGGTCATTGCCATATAGTGTTACAGAATCGAAAGCTGTTGACAATCGTTTTGCTGGCAATCCTTTGGATACATAATGGAATCGGCGATTTGTACGCTCTGGTCCACCTTCACCGGCAAACATTCGAGTAGGATCTTCCCCTTCGCGCTTGAAAGGAAAAACTCCTGCCGCAAAAGGAAATTCACCAGGAACATTTTCCATAAGATTCCATTTCAGAATATCTCCCCAAGCTTTATATTTTGGTAAACTAATTTTAGGAATCTGTAAATGAGATAATGACTCGGTATGTGTTTCTATTTTAAATATTTTATCACGAACTTGAAAAGAATAAACTGGGTCTGAATATTTCTTGGCTTTCTCTTCCCAAGTCTCCACAATCTTTAAATTCTTTCGATCTAACTTATCCAATTGCTCTTCATAAAGTTCTTTTAGCTTATTAACTGCTGTAGTATCAGCATCAGAATTAAGCATTTTTATGGCAATATCAAGTCCGTAAAGCTTTTGCGCCTCTCCAGCTTGTTGATCTGCCCAATTATTATAAGCTCTAACTGTTTCGCTAATCTCTGATAAATACCTAATTCTCTGTGGAGGAATAATATGGATTTTCTCGGAAATTTCTTCAGTAGCTTCAAAATGAGAAGAAAAATCTTGCCCACTTTTTTCACTAACCAATTTCATAAGATTTCTGTAAAACTCATTTACTCCTGGGTCGTTAAATTGAGAAGCAATTGTACCAAAAACAGGCATATCTTTAGGGTCTTCATTCCATCGATCGTGATTTCTTTGATATTGCTTTTTCACATCTCTAAGAGCGTCCAAAGCTCCTCTTTTGTCATATTTATTTAAAGCAATAATATTGGCAAAATCTAACATATCAATCTTTTCAAGCTGAGTAGCAGCACCATATTCTGGCGTCATTACATAGGCCGCAATATCGCTATGGGATGTGATTTCTGTATCACTTTGTCCAATTCCTGAGGTCTCTAAAATAATAAGATCAAAAGCAGCTACTTTAACAATATCCAAAGCATCTTGCACATATTTCGAAACTGATAAATTGGACTGTCGGGTTGCCAATGAGCGCATATAAACACGATTATTATTTATTGAATTCATACGAATTCTATCCCCAAGCAATGCTCCACCAGTTTTGCGCTTTGATGGATCTACAGAAATAATAGCAATATTCTTATCCTGGAAATCATCAAGAAACCTACGGATTATTTCATCTTCAAGAGATGATTTACCAGCACCACCAGTTCCGGTAATTCCGATAACAGGAACAGTAGATTTTTCAGCTTCAGCTTTTATCTCTTTAGCAAGCTCCGAAACAGCATCAGGGTGATTTTCCACTGCTGATATTAGTCTAGCAATGCTATTTATATCTCTTTTCTTAATGTTTTCAATACCAAAATCAATGGAATTACCGGTAGGAGTATCGCAACCTTCTACTAAATCGTTAATCATTCCTTGCAGTCCAAGCTCACGTCCATCATCTGGAGAATAAATACGAGTAATTCCGTAATCCATCAACTCCTTTATTTCGGTAGGAAGAATTACTCCTCCGCCTCCACCATAAATTTTGATATGACCATTTCCACTTTCCTTAAGAAGGTCATACATATATTTAAAGAACTCGATATGACCACCTTGATATGATGTTAGAGCTATTCCCTGAACATCTTCTTGAATAGCGCAATCCACAATTTCTTGAACTGAACGATTATGTCCTAGGTGAATTACTTCGGCTCCTGTTGACTGAATCAATCTGCGCATTACATTTATTGCGGCATCATGTCCATCAAATAAACTGGCAGCGGTAACTATTCTAACACTATTTTCTGGCTTATATCGGTCTGTACTTATCATAATATCAATGTATTATTTGTTTGTATTTTTGCTTCTTAATGACTAGTAAAATAGGGCGGAAAGTTAGGTAAAATATAGCTATTCTAGTACTCAAATTTTGCAGTTTCACAATTTTTGAAAAAAAAGGAAAGCATTTCCATATAATTAGTAATTTTGCCGCACTATGCAAATTGAAGTTTTAAAATCGAAGATACATAGAATCAAGGTCACAGAGGCTGACTTGAACTATATTGGAAGCATCACCATTGACGAAGATTTAATGGATGCCGTTGATATTATTGAAAACGAAAGAGTTGATATTTATAATATTAATAATGGAGAGCGTTTCAATACATATGTGATTAAAGGCCAGAGAGGTAGTGGAGTGATCGGCGTGAATGGAGCTGCTGCTCGTAAGGTCCAAGTAAATGATTATTTGATTATTGTATCATACGCAAGAATGGAATTTGAAGAGGCAAAAAAGCACCAAGCTGCTATCATTTTTCCGACTGAAGAAAATAAATTATCATAATTTTGAAAAAGAAATTTATATCTATTCTTAAACTGGTTTCTGCACTTGGTTTAGGAATTCTTATTATTTATTTATCTCTTAAGGACCTAACACCTCAAGCAAAAGAAGATATTCTTTCCAGTTTTAAGCTTGCTAATTATTGGTGGGTTATTCTATCCATAGTATTGGGTATTTTAAGCCATTTGATGCGTGCTGCTCGGTGGAAAATATTGCTCCATCCAATGGGGTACGACCCTTCTCTGAAAAATAGTTTTCTTGCAGTAATGGTTGGCTACTTTGCTAATTTAGGAATTCCCCGATCGGGAGAAGTTGCACGCTGTAGCATTCTTTATAAGGAAGACAAAATTCCTGTTGATAAAAGCTTTGGGACAGTAATTGTTGAGCGCTCTATTGATATGCTCATATTTTTCTCATTGTTTTTTGTCACTTTTATTGTGGAATATGCACGGCTTGATGAATATGTGCAAACTCATATTTACCCTGCTATTAATGATAAGTTTGCCTTTATCCCCACAGATCAACTTTTTGGAAAAGTAGGACTTAGTATCACTGCTGTACTAATAGTTTTATATCTTGTTTTTAGGAAAAAAATTCAAAACAGCAGCTTTTTTAAGAAAATCGCTAAACTATTTTCTGGAGTATGGGAAGGACTAAAGAGTATTATAAAAATTAAAAATCCGGGATTATTTGTTTTCTATTCATTAGGAATCTGGTTTTTATATTACCTAATGGTTTATACAGCTTTATTTAGCTTACCTCAAACCAGTTCGCTTAGCATCAGCGCTGGACTTACAGTATTGGTTTTAGGTTCAATTGGTATAATGATTACCCCCGGTGGAATAGGTTTATATCCTGTTATTGTTGCACAAACACTAGTGCTTTATGGCATTTCTATGGAATCGGGTTATGGAGTTGCCATTGGCTGGATTACTTGGAGTGCACAAACTATTATGATTATTGTAGTGGGGTCTATTTCACTTATTATTCTTAGTCTCAACAAAAAGAAATATCATGAGCCATTATCTAAAGATTAAATCCAAAATAGTAGGTATTGATGAGTTGATGAATTTGGTAAATACTTGGAAATCAAATCAAGAAAAAATTGTTTTCACCAATGGCTGCTTTGATATTATTCACCAAGGACATATTGATTATTTATCCAAGGCCGCAGATCAAGGAAATAGATTAATTATTGGCGTAAATACTGACCGCTCTGTAAGTGCTATTAAAGGCAATAACCGACCAATACAAGATGAATATTCTCGCTTAATGATACTTGCAGCAATGGAATTTGTAGATGCTGTAATACTATTTGATGAAGATACTCCCATAAACCTTATTAGCAAAGTTATACCAAATATTCTTGTAAAAGGCAGCGACTATAAAGCCCAAGATATAGTTGGCTATGATGTTGTTGTAAATAATGGTGGTAATGTTGTTACTCTTGATTTCCTTGAGGGATATTCTACTTCTGGAATTGAGGAGAAAATATTGAAAGGCTCAACGAACAATAAACAATAAACAATACTCAATAAACAATATTCAAGGGCTCAACAAACAATAAACAACAAACAATAAGTGCTACAATTATTTAAGCATTTCTGCATTAAATCATTGT
>JAOZKO010000366.1 GCA_029935325.1 Bacteroidales bacterium | reverse complement strand
GATTTTATATTAATAAATCAAATGGTTGTTCTTACTCAGCAAAGTCTCAAGGAGCATTTCTATCAGCAACAAGCTATTCGTATGGAAACCTTATAAAGAGTATTATGGACAGCACCTTGACTCCTCAAGTATTAAATCCTAATGGGTTTATCACTGATACTGTAAATTGGGTAAAGATTGAAAAGGATATTATTCTTGACGGTACAGAGATGTATATTATTATAGGTAGTTTTGATATTGGAAAGGATAATGGGAGATATGAGTACAATTCGGCCTATGGATTTAAGGCGAGTTATCTAATTGATGATATTTCCTTATACCCAATAAATGCACCAATAGATTCTGCCCGTTGTGGCCCAGATACGCTTATTTGCCTAGGAAATAAAGTTAAACTAGGGAAATCAAATATAAAGCCTGAATATAAATCAGAATATGGTTTTGAATGGTTCGTTTTAGGAAGAGAAGATTCTGTTTTTTCCAATAAAGAGCATCCTGAAGTAAGTCCAGACACTACTACCACCTACATTGTAAAAGTTATTGATTTTAAGTTTGACAAAAGCACTGATACAGTTACTGTAAATGTGATTGATTGTTCAGAGCCTACTAAGCTTACAGTTTACCCAAACCCAACTTATGATTTAGTAAATTTCAGGTTCAATAGTCCCATACCTCACGATATGAAAATTGAGATCTATGACGTAAGTGGAAGATTAATTTTGCAAAGGAGTTATTCTCAAAACTATGAAAAGAAAGAATTGCAAATAGATATGAGTTTATTGGCTTCTGGAATGTATTTTTATTCGGTTATAATTGGAGAGGAAAGAAAGTTTAATGGAAAGTTAATACGGTTGAAATAATAAACTAAAGGTCCCCTATTTCTAAAAACAAAAAAAGCCCGTCATAAAAAAATGACAGGCTTTAAAATCATAAAATGCGAATATATTAAGCTATCTTAACATTAACTGCATTCATACCTTTTTTACCTTCAGCTAATTCAAATTCAACAACATCGCCTTCGCGAATTTTGTCGATTAAACCAGTTACGTGAACGAAATATTCAGTATTTGATTCTTCTTCTGTAACAAATCCAAAGCCTTTAGCTTCATTAAAAAATTTTACTGTACCTTTTTCCATGATAATAATTGTAAATAATAAAATAATAAATTAATAATGAAGCAAATATAGACTATTTTTTTAATGTCAGACAAAAAAAAGTCCACTTGGCAATTAAATATCAAGTGGACCTATTCTTTATACCCAATTTTATTAGACTCTCACTGGACTCAATTCTTGGTTTTGTAGTTTCATTTTCAATAATTGCAATGCTGCAAGATTGGTGTCTAATTCTTCTAGTATAGTGGATTTACTATCCTCAAATCTCCCTTTAATATCACTAAACAGCTGCTGATAGTATTTGATTCCCTCATCCAGATTATTAGAAAAGTTAATTAAATATTTTTCTTGTTTTTTGGTCATATCTGTACTGGCCTCATCAATTTTATCCTTTAAGTAATTGATGTAAATACCCAGTTCTTTTACAAACATATTAGGACGATCATTACGACTAATCACATTGATACGGCCATAAATATGATCTACCATCTCCTTCATACTCATCATACGAGAGAAGTAAGCCAGATTTGGTCCAGGGCAAGCCGAAACTCCAGGGCCTTCAGCTTTAGTACTAATTCCATGTGCTATTAAAGCTGTTGTTCCAAGTCCCACACAGGTACACGATTTTTCAACAATCTTATCATAACGCGATAAATACTCTTTTGGATTAAGCTCCATTTCACCTAATTCCTCAATCTTTATCTTCTGAAATTTTGCTGATGCAGTACAGAGTCCTTGCTTATTATAGTCGTTATTCAGAGCAACATATCTTTTTGGACATGGACTGCCTGGTTTTCCACTTTCAATTCTTTCTAGTTTCTCAACATCTTTAGTATTGCTACGCAAACTATAGAAAGGTACTCCCAATGGGGATATATTACTTAAATAAATATCTGGCTCTTCTGCCTGTACTAATTTCTTAGCAGTAGCCTCGTCAACTGTAGTTGCCTCAGGTACTAGTAAGAATGGAGAACCCCAACCAACAGAATCAACCTGATAATAATCAAGTAAAAATTCATGCTCCTCAGAAGTTCCTACTCCACCTTGGGCAGTAATGCGAAACGATAGCTCAGCCTTGGGCAAAGCTCGGTTTTTATGTTCAGATCCTTGTATCAGTGAATCATATACCGACTTTGTAAGCTCTTCCCTTTTTTCTTTGAACTCAGCTAAAACAGGTCCCAATAGAAAACCATCAGTTGCAAAAGCATGTCCACCACAATTTAGTCCAGACTCTATTCTATATTCTGAAACCCAGATACCTTTTTTTGCAAAATACTTTCCTTGAATTAAAGCAGAACGATAATCGCTAACTTTTAAGACAATCTTCTTCTTAATATTTCCATCATTATCAGGAAAGAAATCTTCGAATTGCTCAATGTAATTATACAAACGTGGATTCATTCCTGCCGAAAGAATAATGGACGATTTCAGATTACTCTCTGCAAAACCTCGTAATGCAGCATGAGCATCATTATACTTCACAGGTAATTTTTCTCCTCTACGGTAATTATCCTTATCAACCTTAGTCATGATATTAACATCAATACTACCCATTTGTAGGCTACCTTTAATGCGTTTACCTATATCATTCAGGTTTATATACTTTGATGCTAATTCTTTGAATTCGGTCTTTATTTCGGAACTATCTGGCAATAAATCCAAATACTCACGTAACTCTTGACCCTTTTCAGCAGTAGCATTTTTAAGCTCCTCAAATTTTTTCTCAGCTTGATCTTGTAGAAAATTCAGATAAGCAGTAAATCGCTTTGCTCTGAAATCATCAACCTTTGCGC
>JAOZKO010000365.1 GCA_029935325.1 Bacteroidales bacterium | reverse complement strand
AGATAGTGAAGGGATTTACATTATTTTAAAAGGAGAAGCTGAGAAAATGATTGAGGAAGATGAAGATAATTGATATCTGATGTTTCGCACTAATTGTAAAAAATGGAAATAATTGTTAATAACACTACCTTCTCTTTGTAATATGCAGTAATTGAGTATAATATACTATTGTTTGTAAATAGATTCTTTTAATAAATTCACGCAATTTATCCATTATAGAATATTATCTTTGCGTTTTATAACAGTCTTATTATTTTAAAAACATAAATTTAATAATGATAGTATTTTTTAAAAATTCCGACCTTTATTTCGCAGTTCAAACCCGCACACAACTTTCTGAAGAAGAGATTCATAAACTAAGCTGGCTTTTTGGTAGAGCGGAGCATATATCTGATGATAATCTTAAGGGAATATTTGTTGGTCCCAGAAAAGAAATGATAACACCATGGAGCACCAATGCTGTGGAAATTACAATAAATATGGGTATTGATTCTTTAGAGAGAATTGAAGAGCTAAGGTATAGTGATGCTGCTAATCCTGAGTTTGACCCAATGTTGCAAGTGGTTTATACTAATCCTAGTCAAGATATATTCTTTATTGAAAAGCAAGCTGATGCCATCGAGTTCCTTGATGATATTGAAGCTTATAATCAGGCTGAAGGACTAGCACTTAGTGCTGATGAAGTTGCATATCTGGAAGATGTTGCAAAGCAAATAGGGCGCAAACTTACTGATAGTGAGGTTTATGGTTTTGCTCAAGTGAATAGTGAGCATTGCCGTCATAAAATATTTAACGGAAGCTTTATAATTGATGGCAAGGAAATGCCAAATTCTCTTTTTAGTATGATTAAGCGTACTGCAAAGGAAAATCCAAATACTATTGTTTCTGCTTATAAAGATAATGTAGCCTTTATCTCAGGGCCAAAAGCACAACAATTTGCTCCTATATCACAGGATAAAGCTGATTTTTTTGAAGTAAAAGAAATAGATAGCCTAATAAGTATAAAGGCTGAAACACATAATTTCCCTACTACTGTTGAGCCATTTAATGGTGCCGCAACAGGTTCTGGTGGAGAAATAAGAGATAGAATGGCAGGAGGGAAGGGCAGTAATCCGCTTGCCGGAACTGCTGTTTATATGACTTCCTACCCTCGACATACTGAGGAAGGACGTAGCTGGGAGACAAATCTAGCAGAGCGCCCATGGTTATATCAAACGCCTTTGGAGATTCTTATTAAAGCATCAAATGGTGCTAGCGATTTTGGTAATAAATTCGGTCAGCCGCTAATTAATGGTAGTCTGTTTACCTTTGAGCAGTTTGAAGAAAACAAGAAGTATGGCTTCGATAAAGTAATTATGCAAGCTGGCGGAATTGGCTATGCACGAAAGGAAGATGCCGAAAAGGATATTCCTAATATTGGTGATAAGATTGTTGTAATGGGTGGTGATAACTACCGTATTGGAATGGGTGGTGGAGCAGTTTCGTCTGTTGCCACCGGTGAGTTTGCTTCTGGTGTTGAGCTAAATGCCGTTCAGCGTTCCAATCCTGAAATGCAAAAAAGAGTTCAGAATGTAGTACGTGCAATGACTGAACTTTCTACAAATACTATAGTTTCTATACATGATCATGGTGCTGGCGGACATCTCAATTCCCTTTCAGAATTGGTAGAGGCAACTGGCGGATATATTGAGTTGGATAAGCTCCCTGTTGGTGATCCAACATTATCGGCTAAGGAGATAATAGGTAATGAGTCGCAAGAGCGTATGGGCTTAATTATTAAGGCCGAAGATGTTGATTTATTACAGCGAATTTCGGACAGAGAAAGAGCACCAATGTATGTAGTTGGTGAGGTTACTGGTGATATGCGTTTTGTTTTTAATGGTAAAGATGGTAAAAATCCTATGGATCTTGATTTGGCTTATCTATTCGGAAAACCACCAAAAACTGTTCTGGATGATAAAACTATTAGCACTGAATTTAGTCCTATAACTTATAATCAGGATAAAATAGAAACCTATATTGAAAACGTACTAAGTATTGAGGCTGTAGCTTGTAAAGATTGGTTGACCAATAAGGTAGATCGCTCTGTTACAGGTCGTGTTGCTAAGCAGCAGTGTGCAGGTTCAGTTCAACTTCCATTGAATAATATGGGAGTTATGGCAATCGATTTTCAAGGAACAAATGGTATTGCAACCTCCCTAGGACATGCTCCTGCAGTTGCTCTGATTGATGAAAAGAAAGGCTCACGCATGGCAATTGCCGAGGCACTTACAAATATTGTTTGGGCGCCTCTTAATGATGGTATTAAGTCGTTGTCCTTAAGTGCAAACTGGATGTGGCCAGCCAAAAACGAAGGTGAAAATACTCGCCTTTATAATGCTGTGGAGGCAATTAGTGATTTCGCTATTTCTCTTGGTGTAAATATTCCCACAGGAAAGGATTCGCTTTCAATGAAGCAAAAGTACGATGATGATGTGGTTTACTCTCCTGGTACTGTTATTATTACAGCAGTAGGGCATGTAGATGATATTCGCAAAGTAGTTGAGCCAGTTCTAGTAAATTGCGATGAGAGCAAAATATATTATATCGATTTCTCAAAATCTACTTTTGAATTAGGAGGAAGTAGCTTTGCTCAAACTCTTAATTTAGTAGGAGATAAAACTCCTGATATTTGTGATAGTCAGTACTTTATTGATGCTTTTGAAGCCATACAGAAATTGGTAAAAAGCAAAACAATTATTGCAGGTCACGATATCTCCGCTGGAGGATTAATAACTACTTTATTGGAAATGACATTTGCCCAGAATGATATGGGTATGGATATTGATTTAACTGATATTGGTGAAAAGGATTTGATAAAATTACTTTTTAGTGAAAATTCAGGAATTATTGTTCAGGTAAAGGATGT
>JAOZKO010000364.1 GCA_029935325.1 Bacteroidales bacterium | reverse complement strand
TATTTTTTTAATTATTCAATATTTTCTCAAGTAATATTTTATTGGAATGAAATTTTAAGTGGATTAGTGATTTATTTTCAATATGCATAAATATTATGAGAAGAAACCAAAAGTGGTGGGTTCAGTCTTCCAAATTGTTAAATAATATGATATATATCAAAGGGTTTAAAATTTGGAACTAAATAGGGTACATTTGTGAAATATTAATCATAAAAAAATGAATATGAAACGCAAATTTTTACTTTCTATTACTGCCTTTTCTTTGGCGATTATTCTAATGTCGGCATTGTCAAACTCTTCACATTCGCCAGGTGCAAAAACTGGGTCTCCGGCAGATGGTGCAAATTGTACAGCTTGCCATACAGGAACTACACAAACAGCAACTAGTTGGATTTCAACTAATATTCCAGATGAGGGATATGTGGCAGGAACAACTTATACGATTACCCTTACAGCTACACATTCTGGTGTTGCTAAATTTGGTTTTGAAATTACCGCCGAGGGTGATGCTAATGCTAAAATGGGAGTTTTTACTATAACTAATACTGCTGAAACAGAACTTACTAATATGCAGCATGCTGTTACTCACACTAGCAGTGGCACTACTCCTTCCAATGATAGCAAATCATGGTCATTTGACTGGATTGCTCCTGTTAGTGGTAGTGGAAGTATAACTTTCTATGCGGCTTTGAATGCTGCCAATGGGAATAGTGCTACTTCTGGAGATGTTATTTATAACACTAATTATACATATGTCGAAGACCTTAGTACTGGAATCAATATTGAAAGTCAGAACAGTTCATTTAGTATTTTTCCAAATCCTTCAACTGATGTATTAAATATACAGTTAAGAAATACTGGTGCATTTGAAATGACAGTGCTAGATTTAACAGGAAAACAATTGATGACAGAAAATATACCATCTCAAATAGAAATTTATAAATTGGATATATCAATACTTCCTAAAGGGATGTATGTAATTCAGCTGAAATCTGAGAATGAATTATTGACAAAACAATTTGTCAAACAATAAGATTTGATAAAGCTGCTCTTTAAGAGCAGCTTTTTTTATACTTAGTAAAGGTAACAAAACTAAACTATCAACCAAAAACAAAAAGCCCTAAGAATTTAAATTCTTAGGGCTTTTAATATATTGCTAAAAGAAATACTATTTCTTTTGTTGATATCCTTTTTGTTTAGCCATTTCTTCAATTTTAGCCTGAAACTTTGACTTCTTAGTAGGCTTCTTCTTATTAGCTTCTAACTTAGATCGTATTTCGTCTTCATTAACAAAGCGACGCATAAGATACATTTGACTAAAAGTAATAACGTTGGCTAAGAAATAGTAATAACTTAGTCCTGAAGCGTAATTATTAAAGAATCCTAAGAACATAATTGGCATCAAATACATCATGGTTTTCATACCGGGCATTTGTTGCGATGAGCTCATCATCTGATTATTCATCTTAGTATAGAAGATAGTAGATACTGTCATCAATAGAGTGAATAAACTTATGTGATTACCATAGAATGTACTAAGTAATGGAATTTGTGCAGACCATTCAAATATTGAATCGTAAGCAGAAAGGTCATCTGCCCAAAGGAAACTTTGCTGACGCAACTCTATAGCCGCAGGAAAGAAGCGGAATAAAGCAAAAAGAATAGGCATCTGCAATAACATTGGTACACAACCTGCCATAGGATTAACTCCAGCTTTTTTGTATAACGACATTGTTGCTTGTTGCTTCTTCACTGAGTCATCCTTATTAGGATATTTCTTTCCCAATTCATCAATCTCAGGTTTTAGAACTCTCATTTTTGCCGACGACATATATGTTTTATATGCAATAGGGAAGAGTACGATTTTTAGTAGAATTGTAAGAACAAGGATAATAATACCATAATTCCACCCAAAACCACTTAAAAAATTAAAAACAGGGATAGTTACAAACCTATTGATCCAATGAAGAATAAAAATTCCCCATCCAAGTGGAATTTGGCGTTCCAAATCTAGATTGTATTTACGAAGTATATCGTATTTATTAGGCCCCATATACATATGCATTGGAACTGACTGAAAATCGGAATTACTAGAAAGAGGGATGCTTATATCAGCACGCATACTCTTTAAAAACTTAGGGTTGCTAGGAGATTCATCACCTTTTTGAACAATCTCAGCTTTAGCAAAATGATCTTCTGCAATAATTGTAAATGCAAAGAATTGTTGTTTGAAAGAAATCCACTTTACTTTAGTAGAAAGAGATTCTTTTTCTTCATCAATAGATGTTAATGATAGCTCGTCTACACTTTCGTCCTCTCCTTGATAGCGATATAAGATACCTGTTTGCTTAGCTTCCTGTATTGCATCTTTTTCCTGAGTCATCATATTCATATTCAAATATAATGGGATATCATTATATCCAGGAGCAACATAATTAGCCATGCCTTGCATATTAAGATTATAATCAATCATATAATCATCACCAGTAATTGTGTATGCAAATTCTAAGTATTTATCTTTAAGGATATTTCCATTATCATCATTAGGATATATGCGCATAGCAAAACTATATGTCTCACCATCTTTTACAAATACGCTATCTTCTAAATCGTCACCGTCTTTTACAATAGGTTGAAAATACAATGATTTTGTTTCCACTTGCTTATCATTAAGTCTATAGCTTATACTAGCAGTATTTTTATCAAAAAGCACTAGTGGGAGGCTGTCGTATGTATGATAATCTTTTAATTCGGCATAAGTAATATTACCACCTTTGGTAGAAATTCTCAGCTTTATTTTATTGTTTTCAATTGTATATTCTTTCTCTTCGCCCTTACTAACTGCTGCATAACTACCAAACTTCTGTATTTGCATTTTGTTAAGAGAAGTGTCATCAGTTACGGGTTCTT
>JAOZKO010000087.1 GCA_029935325.1 Bacteroidales bacterium | reverse complement strand
TTAATAATTCACAAATCAACTGCTTTGTGATTTCCATAAGTTCGCTATTACTTCCACTTTTTGGTGTGCCCACTACCGAAAATCCTTTTCGACCATAAAAAACATTTACCTCTGCCCAATGGTGTTTAGCTTCTACGCGAAATTTTTTACCATAGTGTATATTCTGAATATCTTTAATTTCGATACCTGCCGAATTTATTTTGATTTTTACATCATCAATAATTGTTTCAAGTTTTTCAGGGACAAAAATTTGCTTTTCACGTTTTTCTTTCAATCTCGGATTAAGCTTTTCGCGTATATCCTGCCAAATATCATTGGGTAGTACTTTTGCTTCCTTACCAGGTTTGTTATCTGCTTCTTTTGCTTCTTGCTTCAGCATTTTTTCGGTTTCCATAATTTGTACCTGATTATCGAAATCGATATAAGTTTCCATCTTTATAATCAGAGCATCAGGATTATAGTAGGCATCGGGGTCGTAACTTGCAAAGCAAGCTCTGCTTACATCGGAAGTGCTTTTATCAACAACCTGTGCCAACTGGTAATCAGCAGCAAATTTATGAGCAAAAACTTTGTAGAACAATGTAAACTTCCCGGCATCAAAGCATTTTTGTCCGAACCTAAAAAAAAGTTTTAACCCATCATTTGATGGTGAGCGGAACATTAAAACAATAGAAGGATTTTTGGTAAGTTTATCAAACAATAAGTTTATATCAATCTCTTTATCGGATAAATGGTCAATATCAAGGATAAAATAACTTGTATGTGCAAAGTTTTGAATTTTGCGAAAAGGCGGGTTAAAAACAGCAGCTACCACATAAGGCAATCTGGTTTTCATTTGGCGATATTTTGCAGTATCTAAGTTTCTAACATTACGCAATTGCTGAATGAGGTTAACAAAATCAGGCTTTGGTTTTTTTATTTTTGCAGCAAGTACCCTGAGTTCGATTTTTATCAAAGGGTCGTTGGCATGTCTTATTGCTTTTCCAAGACTTATCATAACTTTAGGTGTTTAATTCTTGAATTTCAGGATCTTTTGGGCAAAGCTTTGGGCATACAGATTAATATGTACTGCCCTGCTACGGTTAAGCCCGTTGAGCGAAATAATTTCATCAAAATAATCGTTTACCGATTGGATAAGTATCCTTTTGCCAAGAGCCTCTAACCAGTACGAACCATCTTTCTTGATTGAAAAGCAGTCTTCGTTTATAGCTGATTGCATAAGTAATTTCACAACCACATAATCAATCCATAACCTGAATTTTTCGATAACATCAAAAACCAAAACCGGACGGTTGTAGTCTTCGCGGTGCATAACCCCTACATAAGGGTCGAGTCCGGCTTTTATAAGTGCACCTTCTACTTTTCCGTATAAAATTCCGTACCCGTAATTGAGCACGCAATTAAAAACATCGGTTGCAGGATGTTGCGAACGGCCTTCAAAACGATACCCTTTGGGCATTAATAGTGCAATTATTTCAAAATAATTTCGTGATGCCGTCCCTTCCCAACCTCGAAGGGATGGTGCAATATCGCTTATTATCTCGGACTGCCTGGCTTTAATTTTTGTTTTGTAGTCGTTTAAACGGCCTATGGCTTTTTGCATTTTCTTGTCAAACTCCCAATCTATTGGCGAAACCGAAAACAGGAGCGCAATTTGATTGTCAATTTTTTGCATTAAAATCTCTTTGATCCATTCCACTGCTGCTTTCGAAAAAGTAAAATCTAACTGTTTCCGCCTGATAGTAGAAACTGAGCCGTACTTTATACTCCAGAGCCTCCCCTGTGGCTTGCCAATGCCGTCAACAAAGAGTATTTCTATTTCGTTTTCGATAGCCAATAATGCAGCATCGGAACTTAACTTTGCTCCTTTGCTCACAAGTATTGTTTTCAACTTGTCTAATGGCATAATCTGTTTACCATCTTTGTGAATTACAACAAGCTGGCCGTTTTCTTTAATTAGAGATGTTCCGTAGGTGTTTAATATTAGTTCCATAGGATGCGTTTTTAATACTCCCTGAATTGAATAAATTTGAATTTTACTACTTTTTCTCCGTTATGCAATTCACTAACATTTCTGGATGTAGTGGATGCCACGCATTTAACCGAAATTGCTTCCAAAGCTTTTACAAGCATATACACAAAAGTAAACTCGCCTTGAATATGCACAGCATTTTCTTTGATCTCATCTTCGTAACGATCGAGCATAGTTAGCACATCGGCATAATATTTAGCCACCAACTCATCTACTTCTTGCTTGTTCCAGTGTGGACTTATATCCGGAAATGACATGTCAATTATTTCGCCAAATTGCTGATTAGCAGCTTTTTTCTGTTTTACATCCCATTTTTCAGCGAGATGGTTTGATAGGTTTATTAACATGGATTATTTAATGTTTAACAGTTCTTTAAACGATAATGTATCTTGAACAAGGTCTCTTTTAGAAATTATTTTAATATTACTCAGTTTCGCTCTATCAAAGTGAGTTTCATAACCACCTAATGGCGATCCATCTTCATTTTTAATTTCTTCAAGAGTCAGTATAGAAGTATTGGCAAATAATCCGAAATCACTTCTAAGGGCATCTGATTTATAAATTATCTCTGATAATAAGTTAAAATCTTTTTCTTCTTCAACTTCTACACCTAATCGTATTCGCTTAATTGTTCTTCTATCGATTATAGACGTCTTACACTCAATTACATACAACTTGTGATTATATATAAAAATAATATCAATCTCATTTGGTGTGCTTTCTTTCCGTAGATTTAACCCTGTTGCTATTTCATTATCAGACAGACTTAACTCAGTCTTTATTCTAAAATATATATATTCTTCAAGCCAGTCACCTGATAAGTATTTTGTGTCTTTCTTTGATAATTCGTCCTCAGCATTGTATTCGACTTTATTCAAAAATAACTTTAGCTCGTCCGACTCTATTAACATTTTCCTCCCTCTTCTAATCCTAATTGGTTCAAAAATATTATTAAGGCCACTTTTTTTAGTTTTAATATAGAACTTAAATATTTTATTAGCAGTTTCAAAATCCTTAAATGGTAATGATTCTTTAATACCAAAACCATATGCTATTAAATATTCATTTAAGGATATTTTATTTTTTAATTTAAACTTACGCTGTCCTCTATTTGGATACAATTTTATATATGTTTTATCATATCCAGTTACATAATAAATTGTAGAGCCAAGATCTCTAAAAAAATCATTTACTATTAGGGACATTAGTTTAGTACCTCCTGTAATATTTAGGATAATATCCTCGTCGTCAAAATGTGCTGCTCTAAGCTTATTTTCAATATCAATAGCATCAAAAGCATCTACTTCAACAAAATCATACTCAACAATATTAGTTGATTTTTTAATCCACTCTAACTTATCCCGCATTTTGAAAGTTGAAATAAACAAATATTTGCTAATTTCATTACCAAATTCTTTTATTAATTCCACATTTGGAATTGTTTGATCGCTCACTAAACTCACTAAAATTTTCCGTGCCATATCAAATTTATAATAATTGTTTTATAAAATCATTATTTATCAAATCATCAAACTGAAAGCTATTTACTTTTAAACTTGATGCCCTATTTTGCAACGATTTATTTATTTGCTTACTATAATCTCGAATATTATATGTAGTTATATAAATAGCTTGTGCTTTTAGACCAAAATTATCATCCAAAGCACTCAACTTATATAAATCTTTTTCGATTTTTTGATAAATATTATTTGAGCCAAAATAAGCCTTACACTCAACTATATGAATATAATCTTTATACAAAAAAATCACATCATATTCATTCTTAGAACTATTATTTTGCAATTCTACTTTAAAACCAATTTGCGTTTTACTTAAATTAAAAGCTTGCTTTATAGCCCAATAAATATACTCTTCAAACCAACCACCAGAATAATAAGATCTATCCTCAGCCCTTTGCAACTGATGAGCATTTTTAATATCTGGAAGCTTGTCTATATCGCCTTTCGAATCGATATATTTTTTCATCTGGTTTTCTGCTTCACTAATTGGCTTAGTGGGCTGATGTTCCATCCCAATTAATCTCAATTGATAACTGGCAAAATATTCTTTTAAAGTAATCTCTTTACTGAAATTTAGTTGTGGATTTTTTACCTTTGGGAAAATTTGTCTATAAAAACCCTCTCCAATAGGAACATAATAAATAGAAACATTAGGTAATGCTGAGAAAAATGACAAACAAGCAATCGACATTGGTTTTGTTCCTCCCGTAATATTAACCAAATAAATATCTTGCTCATCAAAATTTGAATCCAATAATATTTCTTCTATTGATGTTATATTAAACGGGTTAACAAGAATCTGTTCGGTTTTTGATTTTCTTAAATTTAAAGCAATTATATGTGAACACATTTTATTTTTTTGTTGCATCTGCTTTGTTCCAATAAACACAAATCTATCAATTTCCGCCTGTTTCTCTTTTATAAAACGAATATTTGGTATAGTTTGATCACTCAATATACTAATCAATATCTTCGACATCTCTCTCTCTATTTTTCTATATTTATCACACTCCAACCCCATGCTTTTCGCCTTGTATTAAAAGTTTGAACCGCATTGGCTTTTATTTTACCCCCATCCATAAGTTGATAATTATTAATAACTTGAGGCGGAACAAAAACATTATCTACAAAACCAAAGCTATTTCCTTGTTTTATTATTATTCTGCCTTCTACTTGTTTGTAGATTTCTATTGAAGCAGGCTGATTGCTTAAAGCAATACTTTGAATTTGATAAAAATTTGACTTTTGTGGTTTATCACTCTTAGCAAATCTCACCGCATAAACCTCTCCTACTTGTGGTTTAATATTAAACTTTCCATAAAATACTAATCCATACTTTTTCTTTGAAACAATAAAATTAAGTACCGTTTTTTCTTTGTTTACACGCTCTATAACCATAAGCTCTTCGGCTATATCAGCATATAACAAACCCTCTGCAATAGTCAGATTATTTTTATATAAGCCAAAATTGTTTCTAGGAATTTGAGTAGTATTCCACCAAGAATAGTTTTGCCAATCAGAATGTTTTGGTTTTAATGCCCAACCTTCGTTCAGTCGTGTTTCTATTATTCTCTCTAATTCATATTTAGCTTCGCTGTATTGTTGCTGTTTTATTAGTGCTATGGCAAATTTTTCTCGTACATTACCTGTGAATTTTTCCGGTGCACCACAAGACAAGGATTTACACAAACAAGAAAAATACTCTTCTGAGCTTTTATCGAAAGCATCGCTAAGCAAATCCCATACCCAAAAGTCTCTTTGTTTTTTCTTGGCAAATGGAAGAAATGCTTGCATAAAATGCTCTTTATCACCAAGTGCCAAAAGTAGTTTAGCATAATAGTAGGATGGGTATTGCATATTTTTGTAGTTATTGGAAATGTACCCTATGCGAGGCAAAAACTCTTCAATTCTTTTTTTATTATCAGCTTGATTTAATAATTGCTTCGACAGTGCAATATAAATACTCTCAACTAAGGATGGGATTTTTTTACCATTATCCAAAACAAAGCTTTCATAATCTACTGACAGGAAATTATCAAAGCCCCACCACATTACAAATTCATAAAAATTTATCCAACCCTCATTATGCTTTTTAAATGCCTTAAGCAAATAAGAATATGAATCTTTTGGTTTAGTAAAATTAAAGTCTTTGATTAATCCAAATATTTTATCCAATACACTGACGCCAACGCCATTATTAGCAAACAATAACTTACCAATACTCCAGGCAGTAGCATCAAAAGCTATCTTTTCGTTGGCTGGCAATTTAAGCTTTGTGATTTTTTCTAACTGCTTTAAAAATTCTACAATATTATTCTTTTCTACTGCTAGTTTCATATATTCATAGTAAACCCACATTGCGCCTCGTTTGTTCCATTCATCAAATGGATCAGCAGCCATATCGACCTGCGAAAGTTTAGCAGCTTCCTCCAAATGTCCACTTTTACGTAATCTATTTACTTCCTTAAACGACATAACTATCTGTTTTTTAATGAATATACTATTTCTTTAATATCGACAAGCAATTTTGTACTATTACAAGATTTAGCATTGGGCAATACTCGTCCGAACATTCCTTTATCATTATATTCAAAATCAATTACAGAATTCTCCGGCCCACGTATCAAACTATATCGTTCTCTATTATTCATCGACTCAATATTGCTTATCTCAATATCCACAAATACTTTCTCTAATTTATAATACAGCATTTGTAAAAATGGTTTCTTTTCATAATTTGGTTGTAGGAATTTATCCACTACACTTCCAATATTACCATTAGCTTCTTTCGTTTCAACTATCGAATACATAGCTATATTTTCAAAACCAGTCTTTAGTTCTTCAAAAAGTTCTTTGGAGCTGGTTTGTGCAGGAATTTCCATAAAATTATCCTTAAAAATATCGTTTCCATTAACCCAAAACTTAAAAGCAGCTGATTCTCCTTCTCGCTCAAATTGATACCTAATCTCATATTGTACTTTTTGCCAACTAATTAAATTAGCGCCTTTATCCTTAGCAATAACTGCTAGTTTTACAAAATGATGCTGATAACTCAAAGGCATTTCAAACACACCATACTCTATCAAGTCATTCATAAAATCCTCTAATACAATACCATAGGCCTCGTTACTAACATTATTATCATTACCAACAAAAGCAGCCAACGTATCTTGAATCTCAACATCAACAAATGTCATTTCACTAAATAGATTAAACTTTGGCACATCAATATTTACTAATTGTATTTTTGAGCGAGTTATGGCCGTATATGCCCATCGATAAAAATCAGAATTTTGAAGTCCGACAGTATTTTTCTTTCCTTGGGCTCTATCCCAAACAACAAATACATTATCCCACTCCCCACCCTGCGATTTATGAACCGTAATGGCATATCCATACTTTAGTTTAATGGCATTCAAAAACTTATCGGAATACATGGCATCCTTATATTCCTTAGTTTTTGGTTTTAGGTTATGATGTCTATTCTTAAAATCCACATAAAGGGCTTGATACTCTTCTGGAAGGATATTTGTTTTATTTGAGTATAAATAATTTTCCAGTATAAAACCTATTACTTGCTTTTTATCCTCTGGAAAGTACAATTCTACCTCTCTCCAACGCAAATTTACAACTTCCTTTTCGCCTCCTTTTTTATAAAGTGCAATAGCTCGACTTACCGAAGGCTCTTTTACATCATTCACTACAGCAAATTCGCCATTCATAATATCAAGTCTGTAATTATTGCTACTGTTGATAATGATATCGCCCTTCTGTATTCTGCCCTGTCGTTGAAGAACATATTTTCTAATATCCTCATTAACCTTCAATGCTGTACTGTTTTTATAAGTGAGTACTATTTTGTAAGCTTGAGTTTTTTTGTATTGATCAATAAAATCATGGTAGGATATGTTTTTTATAGTCTCACCATCACTTTGCAAATCAAAGCCAGAGTAATTACTAGACGTCAATGATTTACGAAGTATTTCGGCGTTAATCTTTATTGAATTGTCAGCCGAGACCCGCTTTACCTCACGCATTTCGGTTTCAATGGTTTGCAGTTTATACTTTTCTGTAATATAATCACTATCAAGAGCTGGCGATGTATTCATACCAACGGGAGGCAACTGAGCTGGATCACCTACAAAGACTATTTTTGTATGATTATTCTCATTCTGTATTTTAGAATACTCAATTAAATCTTTAAGTAACTTTCCGCTACCAAACCTAAAAAACTCCTGCTGCGACACCATATCAGATACCATAGAAGCTTCATCAATTATTAATACGGCATCATTTACACATTGATTATCTGCAACTGCATAATAATAGGTTAAAGTGTAGCTTTTGTCCTCTTTGGAGGGTTCCTTTTCATAGAGTTTTTCGTAAGAATAAATTCCACGATGAATAGTAGTGGCTGGCAACCCTGTTTTACTACTCATTACTTTTGCAGCCCTTCCTGTTGGTGCCATTAGTTGACAATTCTTATCTTGAGAGCTAATATAATTAACCAATGCTTTTATTAATGTAGTTTTACCACTTCCAGCATAGCCTTTTAGTAAAAAAATATCATCATTACTCTCAAAAAAATCTTCGAACAATATTGCAGCTTTCTCTTGGTCTGCTGTAAACTCTAATTCCGAAAAATTCGCTATTGTACTCATACCCTTAATTTTGCTAGTAATTAATCGTATAATTGAAATGCGTCACAGCTACCTGTACCTCCGAAATAATAATTGTAATAACAATAAAACTCAATTCGCACACTCAACCACTCAGCACAATTACCATTTCTAATAAAATGTAAAATAGTCAACATCTCAGCAAGCTAAGTACTAATGATTAAAGCTGCTGATAAGCAATTTAGGCATTGGGGTTTGTTAGTTCGTTGTACCATTGATGTGCGGTTTGTTTGCCAACCCATTTAACTACCAAAGCCCAATCTTGCTTACCTTCCTTTTTCCAACGCTTATTCTTCTTCTTTATACAAGCTACAACAAAGTCTTTTAGTAATTCAATCTGATTATCAGCAATGGTTTCATTATTTGCTTTATAATACTTTTCAATAATTGCCTTTCCATTATTAAAATCATTTAAGTCTTTTATACTTGATAATCCTTTGGTAATTACTTTTAAAGATTCCTGAGCTCTTTTATCTTTATTTATGGTTTGAACTTGTAGCAGCTTTTTTGCTGCTTCTTTTTCTGTATTTTCTCTTTCTTCTAATTCAGCTTTTTCTTTTGCAATACGTTCTTCTTCGATTTTACGTTCAGCATCTATTTTTGCTTGCTTTTCTGCTTCAATTCTCTTTATTTCTGCTTTTTCTTTGGCAATACGTTCTTCTTCAATTTTACGTTCAGCTTCCAATTTTGCTTTTTTTACTTTTTCACGCGCAGCAATTACCTCTTCAGTTAATACCGAAAGCTTCACAAAACCCATTAAGTCAAAAGATTCTCCATCAATAGCGATTTTTCTTGATTTTGCGGAATCATTTCCATTAAACTGTCCTCTCGATGGACCTCTTCCTGATTTCACTGCATCAATGGTAAAATCATCAAACTGCCAATCTCCAGTAATTGAATGAAAGCCACTACCTGCTGACATTTGTAAAACACAGGACGAATTATCTACTGGAATTGAATCTGAAACAGCTTCTAAGGAACTAATAATTTGTTGCGTTTCATTATTAGAATACTTTGTGAAAAATGAAATTTGCTTTTCTAAGTATTCCTTAGTATGCTCATTTATTATTGCAAAAAATTTTTCAGATAACTCTTTATGTAAAATATCATTCTTCTTGACAGGCCCATTATTTTTATAGAAATTATCAAACGCTTTATCAGACAATGCAATGCTTAATTCGCCTATTTCATTTGGCTTTATAACTTCGTATATTGTATTGAAGCCATCTGCATCAAAATTTGGATTAGTTTGTCCTCCTGACTTTTTCCAACCTCCATTAAAATCAGGAGCTGTACCATATAGATTAAATATCTTAGTATTTA
>JAOZKO010000363.1 GCA_029935325.1 Bacteroidales bacterium | reverse complement strand
ATGCAAATACTATTTTTGTAATTCATCAAGGCACAAAAGTAGAATTGGTTGATCAATTAAAGAGTTGGTACCGTATTAAACTCGCCAATGGAAGCGTGGGTTGGATGAAGGATATTGATTTTGAGAAGATATAATATCTGAATAACAAACAAAAACTACGATTACAGAATAAAAAACTGAATAAGACAATATAGACTTAAGTATTTTAACTTAGGTTAATATGTTTTTCTTACTTTTGATGCAAATTACAAAATAAGCTTATGCAAGCAGAATGTGAAAAAAAACCAGGGATGTCAGCCTGGAGAGAACATATGCACGAAATCATTTTTGAGGCTGATACCAAAGCTGGAAAACGATTTGATATTATATTATTAGTTCTAATTCTACTGAGTGTTGCTGTAGTTTTTGAGGATAGCGTTAGTGGAATCTCACCCACGCTAAAACGAGTTCTCTATTATGCTGAATGGTTTTTTACGATAATATTTACCATTGAATATATACTTCGCATTTACACAATTAAAAGACCCAAGACCTACATATTTAGTTTCTACGGCATCATCGACTTATTAAGTATTCTTCCCACATTTATTGGCCTCTTCTTGGCTGGCACTCATTATCTTGCCATTATCCGAATGTTACGTCTATTACGAGTTTTCAGAGTATTAAAACTAGTACAGTTTATTGGAGCTTCAAATAATCTGCTTCTTGCAGTTCGCGAATCAAGGCATAAAATTGGAGTCTTTTTCCTATTTGTTTCTATTACAGTAACAATTATTGGATCAATAATGTATATTGTGGAAGGGGCTGATTCTGGTTTTACTTCCATTCCCAGAGGTATATATTGGGCTATCGTTACACTCACAACCGTGGGTTATGGTGATATTGCCCCAGTTACGGTAATTGGCCAGTCCATTGCATCCCTTGTGATGCTTCTTGGTTATGCTATTATTGCAGTTCCAACTGGAATTATTACATCAGACCTTATGAAGCAAAATAAGAAGAAAGTAATTCTTAATACCCATTCTTGTAGTAATTGTAATTTTAGTGATAACGATGATGATGCATTATTTTGTAAAAAATGTGGCAATAAATTATAAGATATGCGGAGAATCCTCCTTATTAACTTACTACTAATTATAGCTCTTGGCCTTAGTGCTCAGCGAACCGATTCTACAACCGATTCTATTGTAAGGGCACAAGTATTATTCGATAGCCTATTGGTAGAGGGAATTCGCGAATTTAATAAACCTGCAGCTCAAGGTGATTATAGAAAAGCTGTTGATGCACTTGAAACAACCATAATCTTAAAACCAAATAATGCACGCGCTCATTACTATTTAGGCTATGCGTATAGCAGACTAAATTCAAATGATGGAAGCAAATTAAAAGGCAACCAAAAACGATTAACACTTCTCGCTAGCGAACAAATGGAAGAAGTTATCCAAATTGATTCTGCATTTAAGCCTGAACTTATTTTGAGCCCATACTCTAAAATTACTTCTGAATGGGGCTCATTAGCTATTCGTTACTTAAATGATAACATAAACGATTCAGCAATATGGGCATTTGAAGAAGGCAAAAGGCGCGGCGGTTTTAGCGACTTTATGCTCAGTTATCGTAGAATTCAATTAAATCAATGTTCACAAAATGCCATCCTTTTTTCCTATGGTGATGATAGCTTTTGGAATCTATTATATTTACAAACAGTTGAAAACTATCGCAATGATATTGCTGTTATTGATATGGGACTGATTAATGCAATGTGGTATCAGCAATTTCTTAAATCGAATGAAGTTGTTGAGTTTACTCCTGCTGTGCAAAATAAAGCCCGGTATTATCTGGTTTCTTGGAGCGATACAATAATAAAAGTTCCCATAAAAAATTCAAATCAAGTATATTCATGGAACTTCCAATCCCATGGAAGCTACCCTTATTATATTTATACTGGAGATGTGGCTATTCAAAGTATTGTGATTCAAAACCGTTTTCAGCGCGATATTTATTTAACGGTTGGCATGCCGAGATCTGTACATTATAATCTATTCTACAATTTTGAGGATCAGGTATTGATAAATAAGTTTAACCCCATGGGTAAAAGTTTTTTATCCACAGATTTATTTAATAATCTAGCAAAGAAAGTCTTGGATATTGCACCTAGCTATAATGGCAATTCTGCAGAAGAGAGACAAGAAATAGACAATATTCGTCTATCGATTATGAGTAGAATATATTCCGATTGGTCAAGCACTGATAATAAGGAAAACGCAAAATATTTAATCAACTTACTATTGAAAGACTTACCTGAGCAAAGGTATCCAATCAAAAAAGAAACCAAAATTATGTTGGATCAACTAAAGCTGGTTGTTTTGGATGATTATTAAAGATGCGTTTGCCCAAAAACACAATTTTGCCAAAATAGTATCTGCGTCAATTTTTGCTACATTTGCAAACGATTTATTACAACAATACATATACACATTATGGAGAAGTATTTCGAAGGTTTCAAAGAACGAATAATAGGAAATAATCAAGTATTCAAAACACCCTATGGCGAGCAGCAGATGATTTATGCTGACTGGATTGCCAGTGGTCGCTTATATAAAGATATTGAAGATATTATCTCCCATAGATTTGGTCCATTTGTAGCCAATACTCATACCGAAACCAGTGAATCAGGCACCATAATGACACAGGCATATCATCATGCTAAAGAGATAATACGTAAACATGTGAATGCTTGCGACGATGATATTTTAATCAACTCAGGTTTTGGCATGACGGGTGTTGTAAATAAATTACAGCGCATTTTAGGAATGAAGAACTGTGCTGATTTTGATCCAAAAACAAAAAACTGCATCCCAAAAAATGATCGCCCAGTTGTATTTATTACTCATATGGAACATCATTCCAATCAA
>JAOZKO010000004.1:1944-26846 GCA_029935325.1 Bacteroidales bacterium | reverse complement strand
GCCCTTTGATCGAAATGTATTATTAAAATCTATGAATGATTGTGGTATTCCTTACGCTGATTTGCAAATTGCCGATCGTTGGGAAGACACTGTAAGAATATACAGAGCAAAAGGTTTTAAACCAGCTAATTTGGCCGCTTGTTGTGAGCGTATGAATATAGAATTAAATCACCATGAGGCTTTGTCGGATGCTCGGGCTTGTGCAGAGTTGTATTTAAGGAAGTGATTTAAAAATAATTTAGATATGGATGAGATTAAAAATTTATTTAGAAACCTAGCCAAAAGGATTAATAATGAAAATGAATTATCTGATGTTACGCTAGCATTTTGCGAAACATATCCGGAATTTAAAAAGAAGTTTTTGACTTTCTTTTTTTCGAATAAGATCAATCCTAAAGAAGCATTAATACGGCGTGAAGTCACTAGTGATGATAGTAGACCTGATTTTATTATTGAAACCTATAATAGTGGTAAATATTTGATTGAAGTAAAGATAATGGATTCTAATCATCACTTTAAAAAATATTATGATGAGTTTTCAAAACAAAAAGGGTTTGAAAATATTGAGAAGCAGTGTAATGAGAATTGTAGATTTGGGTATATAGCTAATTATATTATATCTGATTCTTCTTTAGGTAATGATGATCGTGAGCATAAAGTGTATTATAATGTTAAAACATGGGAGGAGTTTTATGTATACTTGGAGAAGGATCAAATTGTAGGCGATAATGTGAAATCAATTTACTTAGAATATCTTAAAAATGTTTGTGGAATTATAAAATATAGAAAAATGAATTTATCTAATTTAACATCATTGTATTATTTAAATAATGCAATTAAGAAAACAATAAAAGAAGTTAGCTTTAACAATTGGACAGTGAGTGATAATGAAATAAAAGCAAGGTCTGGTGAAGGATCCCAAGGATACAGTTTTTATTTTCGTAATTCAAAAGATAATAAGTTGATGTATATGGATTTCTCAGTTTACTTTTATCCTAATGAAAAAAATGAAAATAATATAACTATTGATCTTAGCATTGAAAAGGCTTCTGGAGCTAATAGTGTAGTTTATCCAAAGTTATTAAGTAAAACGGAGGAGTTTGGTAAATTTTATGATAAAGTCTTTGTTGATGAAGATATTATCTATTTTGAGTTAATAAATGAAAAGTTTAAAGCTTTTGAATTGCCAGAAAAAGAAAATATAACAGTTAAAGATCAATTAGATATTTTGAAGGAATTTTATAAAGAAGTAATGCAAAAAATTGTTTCAGTTTATTAAAAAAATCAGGCGAAAATGGAACTAATGATAAAAATAAACACTAAAATTGATCATTTGCAGGAGCTGTATGATGATGACAATTATGAAGAATTAGATTTAGAAGCTGAGCAAATATCAGAACTCTTTAATCAAAATGAAGGGTTGTATGATGGAAATACTAAGCTCAGTATAGCTTTTAACCAGGCATTGTCACGGTTTAATAAGCTATCAAAAGAATCCGGAATTTATATGGATAGTGATGACATGTTAGACATGATGTTTCCCAATGGATTAGATAGTTGATATTGATATTATGGCAAAAAACGAACCCTTAAGAAGATATTTCTACGAGATAGAAGTAATGCGAAAGAAGAACTACCCAAGTATCAATGATATTATATGGTATTTAGAGGAGCATGATATAACTAAATCAAAACGGACTATTGAGCGAGACTTTGAACAGATTAGGAATAATTTTGGAATCTATATAGATTATGACACTCATAAGGCAGGTTATTACATTCAAGAAGACTTAAGTTCAAATCTTGATAGTTTTATTCGATTTCTAGAAGTAGCCAATACTGCTCAGTTGTTGCTTAAAGGTATCAGTGAAACTAAGGATTTTATCAAAGATATTGAATTTGATTTGCGGGGTGGATTATTGGGGACAGAGCATCTTCATATTTTACTCGAAGCAATTAAGAAACAGCAAAAAATCCGATTTTCACATTATAACTATTTAACGGAGCAAAAAACGGATGTTCTTTTTGACCCATATTTTCTAAAAGAGTATCTAGGGCGGTGGTATGTGGTTGGTCTGCGAGAGGATGGTGAGATTCGCACTTTTGGAATTGATCGCATATCCGAATTAGTGGTTACTCCTTTGTGGTTTGAAAAAGACAAAGATACCCAAGCCAGAGAGAATTTTGATAGCATAATTGGTTTGGTGTATTCCTATGGCAAACAGCAGCGTGTTATCCTTTCTTTCTCTCCTCAACAAGGAAAGTATGTGAAGTCCCTTCCATGGCATCATTCCCAGAACGTATTGGAGGATAATGAGAATGAATTAAGAATTTCATTATTTGTGGTTCCAAATTATGAACTATTCCAGCAAATATTAATGCATGGAGCCGATGTGGAGGTTGTTGAGCCTGAGTGGTTGAGAGAAGAGATTAAAGGCAAAATAATGGATGCATTAATTAGATATAAATAAAGCTATGAAGGAATTAATTAAAGAATTTAAGGCAAAATGTAATGAATGGCAAGAGTCATATGATAAAGATAATGTTCATTTTGTTTATAATACAGATCTTGATATTTTAGTAAAAGAAGACATAAAATATATTTTGGTTGCAGATAATCCTGGAAATATTGAAGCTCTAAACGAAAGATATTTAATTGGTCCTGCTGGCTTGGCTGCCCGTGTGTATTTTGAAAGAGCTATGGTTTCTAATTTCAAGAAAGAAGTTATAGTGCTAAACAAAACTCCAATACATACTAGTATCACTAATAAACTTGAAAATCTTAAGGAACAAAGCATAGAAAGTCAAGAGTATATGGTTAATCTAATAGTTGAATTAGCTTTATTGTTAAATGTTCCTATTATTATTTCTGGTTATTCAAATGGCTTGATAAAAAGGAAAGATAAACTGGTTTTTAATAATAAAAGTTTACGCCCTTTCTTTATGAAGTTTGCTGATGAGGTTCGAGAAAAGAACATTACTAATTACTATATCATTTCACATTTCTCCAGAAATATGTTTTATCATGCAAGCGCAAATGATATTGCTCTTTACGAAGAAAATCCAAGTAGTTTATTACTAAATCAAGGTGTAAAAAATAGAGAAATGTTCGAAATTACTTGTTTTAAATCATAGTAATTGTTTAGCCCGTCATAAATTGGCGGAGCCGAAATATAGTTTTGTACTTATAAATTAAAAAATAAAATAGGTGCAAATTATGACTAAATATTTAGCAAAATTCAAAAATCGTTTTCTTGAAAAACAAGCACAATTAGAGCAGGCAAAACATATCCTTAAAACCGAGTTTATTGGTATTGATAACATTATTGATGAGTTACTCAGCAATATTGGTTCATGGTATAGCTTCAATGAGCTTCAAGATAAGCCCTTAGTTATTAATCTATGGGGGCTTACGGGAGTAGGCAAAACTTCATTACTAAATAGAGTTGTTGAATTATTGGAGTATAAAGATCACTATTATCGATTTGATATGGGTAAGAAGAAAGGTATGTTCTCTTTTAATAGTGCATTAGACGATTTATGTGATAATAAAGATACATTTCCTGTAATTATTGCTCTTGATGAGTTTCAGCACGCACGAACATTAGAAGGTCCACTTCGTAACGAAGTTGGCGATGATAATTCAAGAATGGTATGGGAACTAATTGATTCAGGGGAGGTGCAATATATTAATTGGACTCGTGGAATATGGTCCTTCTACGAAATGATTGATAAATTAAGATTGCTATTAAGGGCTGGAGTGATTGTGGTAAAAGGTAAAGTAGTAAAACAAAAAGAATTGTTTTGTGAAGAAATGAATGAGACTTGTTCTGATAAAGGAAACTTGTTTTTAGATCCTAGGTTATATGAAAATATTGTGGAATACCTTGAAGGCTATGATAAAAACCTTTTGAAAAAAGATGTTGAAGACAAGCTTCTGCAAATGAACGGACCTGAGACTATCGATTACTTATCTAAAGTCGTTAGGATTGCCAAACGACCCACTATCAAAAAGTTTACAAACGCCTTAATTATTATTCTGGGAAATCTGGATGAAGCTTATACTATGGGTAGTAATTTTAGTGTGGATATTGATGCAGATGAATTTCATCATCAATCATTAAAAATCAATATTACGAGAATAAAAAAAGCTTTGCGTAATCGATTTCGAGATGAACAAATTGCCCGATTGGGAAACCTTCACATAATATATCCTGCATTGGACAAAGCATCCTATCAACAAATCATAGCATTGGCCTTGAATAAGTTGTCAGATAAGTTACGTAAATCTTTGGGCTTGGCGCTTCAGTTTGATTACAGTGTTAATGAAGTTATTTATTCTGAAGGAGTATATCCTACGCAAGGTGCACGCCCTGTATTTACAACTATTAACCAGTTGGTAAAAAGCAATCTACCTTCTTTTATAGCAGAAGTTTTTGCCAATAAATCACAAATTACAAAGCTGGTTTTTAGTATTAATGACAATGAGTTGATTTGCAACTATTATCAAGGCGAAAACTGGGTTGTTGCAAAGAAAAAGACCCTTGGCTTAGTACTTAAAGAGATTAGAAAACCAAAAAGGGATAATATGCAAGCAATTACAGCAATTCATGAAAGTGGACATGCTGTACTTTCCTACGCTTTATTAAATCTTATTCCTGAAGTAATTTTTTCGACAACTTCTGATGAAGACACTGCGGGGTTTGTTTATACTCGTATTGAGAAAGAGTATATTTCGCGTAGCCAAATAATACCCAATATAGCCATGATACTGGGCGGCTATATGGCTGAGGAACTAATTTTCGGTAAAGAGAATATTACAACTGGAGCAGAAAGTGATATAGAACGGGCAACGACTTTTTTATCCAGAATGTTCTCTAATAGTGGAATGGGTGACTTGCCCTTATTAAGCGCTATTCCTACTCCAAGCACAATCAATTATTACCATAGTAATAGTGATGAGATTGAAGAGAAAATAAAGCAAACAATAGAGCTAGCAATTAAAGTAGCTAAGCAAACACTAAATCAAGAGAAAAGACTATTGCTAAAAATGGCTGAGTATTTAAGTGGATTCCCAAAGCTTGATAAACAGAAGATTAAGAATTTAATTAAAAAATATGCGACAAGTAATTTGACTCAGAATAGTCAAATAAACTTTGACTATCAAAGAAAATTAAAAAAATCAATTAGTGAGCAATTTGAAATAAAAGCAATTTCAGAGTCTGCAACATTAATTTTAAATAAAGACAAATAAACTAAGAAATATTATGAAACAGGCAATTAAACTAAGTAATGAAGAAGGGTTAATAAAAGAATTAGAAATATATTTTGAACCGTTGGCTGCCCAAAAAATATTTTTAAGAAAAGCTGCATTTCGATTTGATCCTGATTTTATTAAAATCTGGCCAATTATTAAAAAAGGAAATAGAGGGATAGAAATACCTGATACTGATCCAAAAATACAGGGAGCTTTTGAACTTATTGGTAAGGAAGATAATGTTAATTTCCATGTATTCAATTTCAATATTAAAGGAAAAGAAAAAATAGAACAGATAAAAGAAAAAATCAACTATGCCTTTTCTTTTAAGGAAGCAGAAAAGGTGGTTATATTTTTGAATATTAGTCATAAAAGTTCTTTTGAGATGGATGATGGAGAAGCAATACGAAATATGATTAAACTAAAAAAAGAAAACAGCCCAATTGTTGCAATTTGGCTAGAAGAGAATATTGTAAAACAAGATGTTATCTATCTGCAAGTGATGACAATTAATGGTAGTTTCTTTTAATAAACATTAAGACAATGAAATACAATTTAAAAACTTTAAGCTTTCAAAAGCTATATGAAATATTCTCTGAGCCAGATAATAGACAAAAAAAGCGTCTTGTTTTTGAATTAAAACAAATTGAAGCACGGCAAGTAGAAGATGCATTTTTAGTCAGTTATCACTTAGCACAAATGGTGAAAAAGGAAAATGGCCTTATTGGTCCATCTCCTGCCTTTTCTTCAGGATCTTTTGTGCTATATCTCTTAGGGGTTTCAATGGTTAATCCCATAGAACAGGGTCTTTTATTTGAGCATTTTTTTCCTATCGACCGAATTGGCAGCATTGCCATTGGAATGAGTGTAGATATCAATAGCTTGAATCATGTTAGATGCCAATTAACTGATAGTGATTTTCTGTTTGACAATCTGCAAATTGAAGATTCTCCATTATGTAATACCATCGATTTAAGTATTAACGAAAATGTAATTCAAATAATAGGATGTAAGATACTTACAGATATATTGACAAAAAATAAAGATTATAGTGAAATACCAATAGATTTTGAAAAAATAGCATTGGACAATCAAAATTTATTTCAGAAATTGGCAAGTAATAATGAGATCGTCAATATTCGAAAAATTGACAGTGGCTTTCTTGCAGGATTTACTGCAGAGCAAGAAGAATTCTTGAATCAATTTGCACCAAAATCCATTGAGGAACTTACACAGGTTTTGGTATATTTAAAACCATGGTGCGAGTACGATTTGAAATCGATTCTTAAACGAAGAAAAGGCGAATTGGATTTGACCAAATTTCAGGAAAAATATTTTGGAATAACTAATGGCATTTACACGTTTCCAGAGCAAATTAGCTTTATGTTAAAGAAATATCTTGGTTTTACAAATCAAGAGATTTATATTTATCAAAAAGGAAAGCGAAAGAGGGTGTCAAAATTGCAATTAGCTAGCGAAGAGCGGTATTATCAAAATGGAAACAAATATAATTATGATATAATCGACTTGGTTCAAATATGGAGGAATATACAAATGGCTAATCGATCCATAACTGATAAAACAAGAGTTGTAGGCGAGGCTTTGCTGGTTTATTGGTGGGTGTGGGCTAAGTTCCACAAGCAGAGTACTCACAGTTGATACACTTTTTACAGCCCTCGGTAAATATTAATTTTGAGCTACATACTGGGCAGAGTTCTCCTTCGGAATCAATCGGTTTGTATGCCCTAATAAGCTCCGTTGTAGGGATTACTTTTGAAGGCTTTGGCTGTGTTTTGGGCTTAACTTCATGATTTTCTTCAATTGCATGATGACTGGTTTCAGTAGAATCAGTAAAATCATAAGTAGGAAAATCATAATTTAGCCAAGTCTTTTGGTCGAGTGGTTCTCGTTCATGGCGGTATGAAATGTAATAAGTATAGCTTTTAGCTTTGTTTAATTTCAACGCCCAATCTGCATTATTCACTAAATAAGAATAGCAGCTATTATATTGACTCACTCCATGACCTATTATTATAGCGATATTAAACTCTTTAGCTATACTTAAAAGCTTCCCTATGCCCCTTTTCTTATATTCGTAATCCTTTATATCATAACCACTCATAATTTGTTCAATAGAACTTATCATAAGTACTTTTACATGAGTAAAACGGACAAAATTCATGACGCGTTCTATAATCACTTCAAAATTTGGGATTTCGTTCTCTATGAACAACGGAAGCTTATTCAGCGCTTCCATATTTATTCCTTTGCTCTTTGCAATAACTTTAAATCTCTTGGCGGTTATTGTGGCGCATTCAAATAAGTTTATAAATAAAACTACATTTTTATCTGTAGCAATGTTTATAGCTAAATTGTGAATAAATTCCGAGCTGATATTATAATCATCATTAGATATAAAATAGGATTTTTTAGTTTGAATACCTTGTGTAATTTCATCAATGGAGTTATAACCACTGCTTAAACTATACGATTCTTCTTCAATGGATTCATCCATTTCATTAAAAATTTGGCTGATGTGGGTCTTGATATGCTTTCTCATAATATATAATATTACTTTCTGCAAAAGTGAAATATTAAAAGGACAAAACAGGTCCGTTAAAAAAAAATATTTACATAAAAGATAACCGGACAGGTATTGTCCGTATATCGGATTATCTTTGTCCATGAATTAAATATATAATGATTATGGATAAAGATGGTGATGTAAATAAGCAACGTGCAAAGAAGCATGCAAAGCTAGCACATTTTATTCTTGTAGAGTTTATGAGAAACTCAGATACGAGTTTCAAAGCAACTGAATTACAAACTGAATTATCAGGAAATGGGATTTCTGTTCATGAGAAAACAGTTAGGCGGTACTTAAAGGAGGTTGAGCTTTTGTTTGGTATAGAGCTTATTCAAAAACCAATAGGTTTTTATAGTCTGGGAGAGGTTCCAAATAGGGTTTTTAAGAATTATTATGATCAGATAAAAAATGCATATCTAGGACAGGGGATATTCAGTATTCTTGCTCATAATCCTCAATTATCAAGTCATATCAGACTGGACAGCATAGCGGTTCCTTCTTTTAAAAACGTAAACTTAATCATGCGTGCTATTAATAAAAAACAGTGTTTGAGCGTTGAATATAAGGAGTTTAATGAGTCTAGATGTGATAAAATTATAATTGAACCTTATTTACTGGTAAGCTACCTGAATCGGTATTATATTGTAGGTAGAAAAATAGGTGGGATTCGAAATGATATACGTTTTTCTCTTGACAAAATGATATCAATGGAATTATCGGATCGGAGTTTTAAAATGCCTGATGTAAACTCAATTCATAAGGCATACGATCAAATAGTTGGTGTAACCTTATTCTATGATGATGAGCCAGATTTACAAGATGTTAAACTACGATTTTATCATTATCAGTATAAGTATTTTGAAGCTGAGCCATGGGTTAAAATTGATCCTAAGAAGGTAGATGTAATTAAGGGAGATAAGGAAATTGTGGAAGTCACTTTTAGAGTAAAACGAAACAATGATTTGGTACAGAGAATATTGTCTTATACTGATAAAGTTGAAGTGCTTGGACCAAAAGAAGTAATAAACGATGTAAGAGACTTTTTGCAGAAAGCATTGAAATATTATATTAAACCAGATAAAGATGCCTAGAAAAGTTGTTAAAGCAATATTGAGTTTCATAATATTACTAAGCATATCCTGTTTTAATCCAGATAAAAATGCAAATGATATGGATTTTACTAGGCGACAAGATTCCATAATTATTGATAGCCTTAGTATTGAGTTGAGCGATATATTCGCACCACAAACATCGGTTAGTCGCCAATATCAAAAACAGTTGTTAGAGCTTCTAGGTCCCGTGGCCTTTCGAGAGGCAAAGAATAACAAAAATTGGCAATCTGTTAGATATAATGAAGAATATATTTGGGTGTTGTTTTATGATAAGAAACAAATTATCTACGGAAGGCATTTTACTATTGTTTTATTGAAATTATCGTCAAATACTTTTTCTGTAGCTTTAGTTGATTCATTAAGCAAACCTCAATACTATGGTGAGGATACTGTTATTCCACAAAAGCTAAGAATTGAAGTTAAAAATTTGATAAACCAAAAACTATGAGCAACCTAAATGAAATTTATAATCGGGTCTATGAGGATTTGTCAGACATTCTTTTTGAAATGGGCTTTCTCAATCTTAGCGATCCTCCATTAGTTGTGGATGAGTTATTGCCGGTTTTTGAAATGGAATTGTTTTTAGCAGAAGCTTGGAGCGATGAGGAACATTATGAAAAAATAATAGATATAATAAGCAAGGTAGAGTGGGATTTGAATAAAAACTTTGATGCTACACCAGCTGGTCCACACAGCGAAAAAGATAATATTGTGGCTATCAATGAGCCGGCATGTTTGGTGTTTGGTAGTTTTTTTGGATACGATAAAGATTCATTTCTAGAGATTATAGTTCTTTATGTATTGGCAAAATGGTTATTTAGGAATACCAGTAATGGTATTTGTTATCCTCTGCTAAATGAAGATTCAATAAAAATTAATAATTTAAGCGAGGAGTTCTTGATTACTTGGGCACAATTATTTGTGTATAAGATAATTGAAGATAGAGCAAAAATGGTCAATATGTTTAACGATATATGTACTAATCTAAGTCCTAAATATTCTTTATGGCAGATAGTAAAGTCAAGGTCATTTAAAGAAATAGTTCTTGATATGGTTACATTGCGTCATACTGATGAATTATCGCTTTCTTCCTGGCGTACAATTATGCAAAATGATGACTTTTGGCTAGAGATTTTCAAAGACCCTCGCATTGATAGAGAGAAAGTAGTACGCTTTTTTAATGATGATGATGCCTATAGAACTATTGGTTTATGGTTTGAAAAAGAACTGATTAACTACGAAGTAGATTTGCTCCCATACACGAGAACTTTGGCCATGGAAATAAAAGAATCTTTCTTTGAAAGATATAGCATGGGACTTCTTCCTTTTGATATGTTGCTACAAGATCTTAGTATTAAAAGACGAATGGATTTAATTGAATTATAAATTTTAAACATATAATTATGAATAGATTAGATATTGAAAAGGCTTTGAAAAGCCAAAAGCTACACGATTGGTTCAATGCAAATGTGGACGGATTGATTGCAGGAAAAAACGCTGGTTTTTATAGAGAAAATGAGATTACAAGTGAAATTGTGGATTGTATAGCCAACAGCAATATACAAACTCAAAAGAGCGAGTTAGGTAGAGGAGTGGTAGATATAATTGATACTACGACTAATGATGTCATTGAGGCAGCTCATAATGGGACCTTCCAAGATTATAGATCAAGCCTAAATCATATGGCCGAAGATTATCAAAAACGAATTTCACAAGGATATAAAGGCAAATATTTTACCCTAATTTATTTGATGCATATTGATAGACTCGATCCTAATAGTCAAATTCCTAAATCCTATGCCACGGCAATCCGTTCAAAGCCCAAAGCTGAATTAGTGGCAACCAAGGCCCTTGTAGAGAAATTCTTAAAAGCTTTGCCCAATGGAATAGTTCATCATGAGCAATTTCATGGATTAAAAACACCAAATGAGCTATTAACAATACTCGATTATGATATCTACCTAATGGAACTATAAGCAAAAAAACTAAGTATTCTATTCATATTTTTCCTATTTTCGAGGATAATAAATTACAACCCATAATGTATGGCTTTGTAATTAATTCTTAAACATTGAAATAGCAAAAAAATATGAATAAATCTGCTCATAATAAACTAGTTTCCTTTATTTGGTCTATTGCCGACGATGTGTTGCGCGATGTATATGTACGTGGAAAATACCGCGATGTAATCTTGCCAATGGTAGTTCTTCGCCGTTTAGATACTTTGCTTGAACCTACAAAAGTTAAAGTTTTAGAAGAAGTTGAGTTTCAAAAAACAGAAATGAACCTTACCGAATTTGATGGCGGAGGGTTAAAAGATGCTTCGGGCTATGTGTTCTATAATACTAGTAAGTGGACTTTACGACTCCTGAAGAATACCGCAACTAACTCATCACAAATCCTACTTACAAATTTCGAAGATTACTTAAATGGTTTTAGCGATAATGTAAAGGAGATAATTGAAAAGTTTGAACTGCGCTCCAAATTACGCCATATGGCAAGCAAAGATGTGCTTTTACCTATTCTTGAAAAATTTACTTCAACAAATATCAATTTAACTCCTTTCGACAAAGAGGACTCCGATGGCAGAAAATTACCAGCACTAAGTAATTTAGGAATGGGTTATGTTTTTGAGGAATTAATAAGGAAATTTAACGAGGAGAATAATGAAGAAGCGGGGGAACACTTTACACCACGTGAGGTGATAGACCTGATGACGCATTTAATCTTTGGCCCCATAAAAGATAAAATACCTGCTACTATGAGTATTTACGATCCTGCTTGTGGATCGGGAGGAATGCTTACCGAGGCACAGAATTTTATAAAGAATCCTGATGGTGAAATAAAGGCTCTAAAAAGTGATGTATATCTTTACGGAAAGGAGATAAACGATGAAACCTACGCCATTTGCAAATCGGATATGATGATTAAGGGAAATAATCCCGAGAATATTAAAAATGGCTCCACACTTAGCACCGACGAATTTGCAGGAACGAAATTTAATTTTATGCTTTCGAATCCGCCCTACGGAAAATCGTGGGCAAGCGAGCAAAAATATATCAAAGATGGCAAAGAGGTTATTGATCCTCGTTTTTCGATAATGCTTAAGGATTATTGGCAAGAAGAATACGATGCCGATGCCATTCCACGAAGCAGCGACGGACAGTTGCTATTTTTAATGGAAATGGTTGATAAAATGAAAACCCTAAAGGACAATCCTGAAGGTTCTAGAATAGCCTCAGTGCATAATGGCAGTAGCTTATTTACAGGGGATGCAGGAAGTGGAGAGAGCAATATCCGCAGGTTTATTATAGAAAACGATATGCTCGAAACTATTGTGCAAATGCCTAATAATTTGTTTTATAATACAGGCATTACCACTTATATTTGGTTGTTGAGCAATCATAAAAAAGCTGACCGTAAAGGCAAAGTGCAATTGATTGATGCAGGACAACTCTACCGTAAATTGCGTAAGAATTTGGGAAATAAAAACTGTGAATTTGCCCCAGAGCATATTACCGAAATATTGAATACTTATGAAGGACTTAAAACCATTGACCGTGAGGCGGACGAAAAATCCATTGCCTCCAAAATATTTGACAATACCGATTTTGGGTATTATAAAGTAAGTATTGAACGCCCTAAACGCCTTAAAGCACAATTTACCGAAGAGCGAATTGCCGAATTGCGTTTCGATAAAAGCTTGAAAGAACCTATGCAATGGGCTTATGGCGAATTTGGCGATGCGGTATATAATGATGTAAAGCAATTTGAAGAACAGATATTGAAATATACTGATGATAATGAGCTGAATCTTTCATCGGCAAATAAAAAGAAATTGCTAAAACAAGACACTTGGAAGAAGCATCTTAATTTGTATAATGCTGCAAAGCAATTGATTAAAGTAGTAGGCAGTGATGAATATAGCGATTTTAATACTTTCAAGACTACTGTTGACAAACACATACGACTTGCCAAATTAAAATTGGGAGCCTCCGAGAAAAAAGCAATTCTTGATGCCATAAGTAGTTACGATGCCGATGCCAAAAAAGTAATTAAGAAAATAGAAAAACTATCTGGCGATAAACTTAGTGTTTTATTGGAGCACCTTAATTGCAAAGAAGAGGATTTGCCAAACTTTGGATATTATAAAACCAATAAAAAAGGCGAATACACTATTTACGAAACCGAAAGCGACTTGCGTGATAGCGAGAATGTGCCATTAAAAGAAAGCATCTACAGTTATTTCTTACGCGAGGTAAAACCCCATGTGGAAGAGGCATGGATAAACCTTGATGCAACCAAAATTGGCTACGAAATTTCGTTTAATAAATATTTCTATAAGCATAAGCCACTTCGCGATATTGAAGAGGTAGCCAAAGATATTTTTGAACTCGAAAAACAATCGGAAGGATTGATAATGGATATTTTAACTTAACAATATAAAGACCAATAATTATGACTATTAAGGATTTTGAAGATGTATTGCACAGTGACTGCTTGAATAAATGGTTCAATAGCAATATTGATAATTTGATAGGAGGAGTTAAAGGCACAACCCATTTTGTTAGAGAAGATGAAATTACAAAAGCTATAGTTAATTGTCTAGGAAATATAAATATTGTTACACAAGTAAAGCCAGAAAGTAAGAGAGGAAAATTAGATATTCATGATAAAATAAATAATGATATTGCAGAGGCTGCTCATAATGGAACTTTTAATGGGCAAAGTCCTTTAGATGGTCCAAATCATATTGTTACAGATTTTTTTAAAAGAAAAGTGTTGGGTCTTAAGGGTGATTTTTATGCCTTAATGTATCTATTAGACATCGAAAATATAGACCCAAGCTCATTATTTACATATGGTGTTCCTGTCAATAGGCAAACAGCATTACAAAAAAAATATAAAGTTGAGAACTATTTAAATAAACTACCTGGCAAAATACAAGTGCACGAGCCATTTCACAATCTTAAATCACCAACAGAAACTACTATTGTTAATTACGATATTTATGTTTTGAAAATGAAGTTTGACAAGAAAACAGCAAATGATATTTATAATAATTTCAAAAATGATTTAGATTATTTTAAAAAAGGCATATTTGATAAATCACATCTAATTTAATACAGCTAATGGCAAACACCAACATAAGCATAGATTTTATAAGGCAAATAAAGCAACAAATTATATCGAGCAGATATAGAGTTGCTAAAATTGCTAATGCAGAATCGTTGAAATTATATTTTACCATTGGAAAAATGGTTGATGAACAATTTAAAGAATACGCTTGGGGTTCAAAAGTTTTGGATATAGTTTCCGAAAGACTTCAACAAGAGTTGCCTGGATTAAGAGGATTCTCTGGTGAGAACTTAAAGCGAATGCGACGTTTTTATTCAGAATGGAGCAGCTCTGCTCTATTTCGGTCGTCAGTGACTACCGAAATAGAAAATTTGGAGAATGCAATTTGGTCGTCAGCAACTACCGAATTGCAAAACACTGAAATTGTAAGTTTTATATCAGTTCCGTTTACACATCATTACGAAATAATACTAAAAATTAAAGAAGAAAAACACAGATGGTATTACATAAATAAAGTAGCAATAGAGTTTTGGACCGTAAAACATTTGCGCAACGAGCTACAAAACCTAAGCCATTTGCAGGAATATAAGTTGCCAAATAATTTCACCAAAACACTAAGCGACACCATATCGAATAAAGCCATACGAGCTTTTAAGGATCAGTATCTATTGGACTTTGTAAATGTAGAAGATGCTGACGAAGAAATAGACGAAAGAGTATTGGAAAGCGAGATAGTGCAGAACATAAAGAAATTTATGATGAGTTTGGGAAACGATTTTTCGTTTATGGGAAATCAATACCGATTGAATATAGCAGGCGATGAGTTTTTTATCGATTTGCTATTTTTCCATAGAGGCTTACAATCATTAGTAGCTTTTGAGTTGAAAAAAGGCAAATTTAAGCCAGAGTATGTTGGTAAAATGAATTTTTACCTTTCGGCATTAGACGATTTGGTAAAACAGCCACACGAAAACCCATCAATAGGTATTATACTTTGCAAAGAAAAAGACGATAAAAAAGTAGAATACAGCTTTCGCGATTTTACTAAGCCAATGGGCGTTTCGGTTTTTAAAACAAGCCAGCAATTGCCCGAGAAATTTAGAAATGCCTTACCAAGCCCCGAAGAATTAAAGAACCTTTTAGATTAATTTACTACAATGACAAAACAAAATAAATACCCCAAATATAAAGACTCTGGCGTAGAATGGCTGGGAGAAATTCCTGAGAGTTGGGAGATTGAAAAATTAAAATTTTCAGGCTTTCTATACCCTGGCTTAACAGGTAAAAAAGGAGATGATTTTTCTAAAGAAAAGAAAGATAATTATAAAGAATTTATTCCATTTACAAATATCTATAATAATCAAATAATTGCTCAGGATAAAATGCAATTTGTTAGAGTTGAAAAAAATGAAGAGCAAAATATAGTTGCAGAAAATGATATACTATTTCTTATGAGTAGTGAAACACTTGAAGATATTGGGAAAAACTCTATTTATAAAGGAGAAACTACTGTTTTTCTAAACTCTTTTTGTAAGGGTTTTAGAATAATTAATAATTTAATTTTTCCTCAATTTTTAAATTTAGCTTTAGCATCAGATAATTATAGAAATTATTTTGCAACTAAAGGAAGGGGTTTTACAAGAATCAACATTAAACAAGAATATGTTTACGAAACACCTATTTTGATTCCACCACTAACCGAACAAACGGCCATAGCCAGCTACCTCGACGACAAAACCGCCAAGATAGACACAGCCATTGCTCAAAAGCAAAAATTAATAGCACTACTAAAAGAACGCAAACAAATACTCATACAAAATGCAGTAACCAAAGGCCTGACTTCGACAAGCTCAGCCACCCCGCGTAAAATGAAAAACAGCGGTGTGGAGTGGATTGGCGATATTCCTGAGGGGTGGGAGGTTAAGAGGTTGAAACATTTAACAACAAAGATTGGAAGTGGAATAACGCCTTCTGGTGGAGGTACAATATATTTAGATAAAGGGATACCATTATTGAGAAGTCAGAATGTGCTTTTTGGAAAAATAGAATTAAATGGGGTTGCTTTTATTTCAAAAGAAATACATAACTCAATGAGTAATAGTAAAGTCATTAAAGGTGATGTATTGTTAAATATAACAGGAGGTTCGATAGGAAGATGCCATTTTATTGATTTTGATATGCCTCTAAATGTAAATCAGCACGTTTGTATTGTTAGACCTTCAAAATTAATAACTACAATTTTCTTAAATAGTGTATTATCTTCTGAGATAGGACAAGGTCAAATTTGGTATAATCAACAAGGTGGTGGACGAGAAGGATTAAATTTTCAAGCATTGAAAAACTTTTTTATTCCAACACCACCATTAGAAGAACAAAAACAGATATCCAAACATATTGAAGAGCAATCCACCAAAATAGAGCAAGCCATAGCTTTTCAAGAACAGCAAATAGCAAAACTGCAGGAGTATAAGGCGGTGCTTATTAATAGCTGTGTTACTGGTAAGGTAAAGGTTTGTTAAGGGGTTTTATAAAATAGAGAATTATGACTGCAATAGTAGAGAAATATATTGGTACAGATTTAATACAAAAAATTGCTAAAGACAATAGATTCAGTCAAGAAGTACTTGATTTTTTTATTAGTTTTCTGGACAACTTTCTAACGGAGTTAAAAGATGAGAATGCATTAGATGAGAATGAACCTATTGAAGAATTGCTATCGTATCCTTTAGAATATATCTCAAAGTATCACCAAATGATAAAAGATGGATATAGTCTTGCTTGGAGTAAAGAATATGCAGATAATAAAGATTTCTGTTATGAAGATAACTTATTGGCTTATTGTTATTATGCATCAAATAAAGTATCGTCAGTAGTAGCATTAACAGATTTAAAATTGTTTTGTAAATTAAAATACGATGATCAATTAATAACCGATTATTTAGTGAGAATGGCCACTGAAGCGGATTTGTATTGTGAAGTAGGAATAGAAAAAGCCGCCTGTGATTTTTCTGAAGGGTATAAACAACAAATTAAAGATGGTAAATCGGATATCTACGCATATCAGTACGCCAATTTAATCTCTTATAATTATTATCACAAAATTTACTGTGAAGATTATGCTTATGCTTACGAAAAAGCGATAAACAATGGTAAGGATGAAGATTATGCCACTACATATGCTGATAAATATGGCAGTGAGCTTGTAGATATAAAACGTAGAGCATTTATCCATGACGATGAAGAAATGCTAGATTATGCAAAAGAAAAAGCAGAGGCATATATCAATGCTTGGGAATATATTAGAGATAATAAATTAAGTAACATTAATACATTCTATGCTGATTACGAGATGGCATATATAGGTGCACTGCATCCTGATGACCCAAGCGAGTGGAGTACAGTAGCAGAAAGTAAAAAAATTGCAGAACAGAAAGCAATGGAAAGATATTTAATAAATAAGGGGAACTAATATGAGTGAAGTTATTAAAGCAGAGGTTAATACGCTTTCTAAAATCTTTGAAAAGCAATTAAAGATTCCTGAATATCAGCGACCATATAGATGGAAATCTGAAAAACATGTTAAGCAATTACTTGAGGATATTGAAAATGAAATTAAAAAAGAAAGTGAAGAATATCGTATAGGTACGGTGATACTACACGATAACAATATAGTTGACGGACAACAACGTTTAGTTACTTTAACAATATTGCTTCGTATTTTAGGAACTACAGCTAAATTAAATTTGCTAAATGAAGATTTTAATCATATTGAATCAAAGAATAATATCAAGTTTAATTTCAATTATATTCAAAACTACTTAAAGCTATATACTCCACAAAAGAAAGCAGATGTTGAGCGTTTTGTAATGAATAATTGTTCAATGGTAGTAATAAGTTTATCTAAGCTTTCAGAAGCATTTCAATTATTTGATTCTCAAAATGCAAGGGGTAAATCGTTAGCCCCAGCAGACCTGCTGAAGGCATTTCATCTTCGGGAGATGGAAGATAATACAGAACTTGAAAAAAAAGAAAGTGTTCTTAAATGGGAAAAAGCTATTGACGAGGGAATTTTGAATGAAGTTATAAGTAAATATCTATTTCGCATAAGAATGTGGAAAGATAAAAAGTGGAAATACTTTTTTACGTCTAGCGAAATAGAAAGATTTAAAGGCATTAGTATTTTACGGACTATAAAGGAAGGTAAAATTTATCCTTTTGTTTTGGCTTCAATGGAAAGAAGTATGAGTAACAATTTTCAAATTGATGAACCTATAATTAACGGCAAAAGATTTTTTGATTACGTAGAGCATTATGTACAAATATATAAGGTTCTATTATCATTTTATAACAATAGTGCTAAACATGGTTTGGCTTTTAAGTATCAAGGATCCTATCGAATAGGAGATAGAAGGTTGAAATATCTTTATATGAATAGCCTATTGTGTTATTACGACAAATTTGGTGAAGATGAAGAGTTTTTAGATTTTGCAAAAGACCTATATAGATGGGTTTATTCTAAAAGGCTTGAGAAATCACGGATTAGATATGAAACAATATTAGATTTACTTAAGACAGATTATAAAAATCCTATAAGACTTATCGATTCATGGTACTACCCAAATATTCAATCATTTAGAAGGAATATTACATTGTTGAATGATGTAAGAATAATAAAAGAAAATCAGGACATCAATAATTCTATTACCAAAATTGAAAAACAATGGCTACAAGTGAAATAGAAGAAATAAATATTAAACACCTTCTTTCAGAAGATGAATATATCATTCCGTTATACCAACGTAACTATGCTTGGGGACGTAATGAAATACATCAGTTATTGAGGGATATTCAAGATTCAGAGGGGAATTACTATTTAGGAACCATTGTAGTTGCAGTTAAAAACACAGAATATAGCATTATAGATGGACAACAAAGATTTACAACACTAAATATTATTAATTTAGTTCTTAAGAATAATGGAATTGACGCTATTGATAAATCAAACCTAAATTTTGAATCAAGAAAAAAAAGTAAAGAAACTCTTGAGAATTTATTACTTAATAAAGAAAGTTTCGAAAAAACAAGGAGTGATGCAACAAATGATATAAGTATTAAAAATATTCTTAGTGCAGTTCAAGATATTGAAGACTTTTTTATAGAACATTGCTCGGGAGAAGGTAAACTTGCTGAATTTGCAGATGTTTTTTATAATAAAATTCTTTTATTTAGAACTTTATTACCTAAAAATACTGATTTGAATCATTACTTTGAAATAATGAATAACAGGGGTGAACAACTCGAAAAACATGAAATTCTCAAAGCGAAATTTATTAGTAATTTAGATAAAAGTTCTGGAAAAGAAGAAAGAGTGCTATATTCAATGATATGGGATGCTTGTTCTCAGGTTAATACACATATACAAAAACATTTTTCAAAAGAAAAAGACAATAACATAAGAGCAGCTCTTTTTGGTAAGCAATATACAAGTATGCCAAATATGAATAGGGTTCAAGATGTAGTAGGAATATTAAAGAAAAGGAAACCAGAAACTGTTCCTCAGAATGAAGATGGAGATAGAGTTGAGAGCTCTTCAATTAGTTTATTGTCAATTATTAAAACCCACAAATTACCTGAGAAATTTAAACAAGAAAACAAAGAAGATTATATTGATCAATATAGTTCAATTATAGATTTTCCAAATTTCCTACTTCAAGTATTAAAGCTCACTATACCTGATATTAGACTTGATGATAAATTTTTATTGTTAGATTTTGGTTATCCTGATAAATTACCAGATTCGTGGGGGTTTTTATTAAAGTTGTTACAGTTTAGAGTGCTTTTTGATAAGTATATTGTTAAAAGAGAAGGAGATGTAAAAAAGTGGAATTGGAGTTTGAAGGAAGTCGTTAATAATGATAATGAGTATAAATCTACATTTAATAGTAGAATTTATAGGGCTAAGATAAAAATGATTGAATCAATGTTCCAAGTAACTTATTCAACAAATAATTATAAAAACTGGCTATTCAAAGTTTTTAAATACATGGATGGATTGGGGTCTTATGATATTAATGAAATAGATTTTCTTTGGACTCTTGAAAGAATAGCTAAGGATAGTTATTATTCAGATTTCCCCAAAGGCTTAAAAACCCCTCGTTTTGTGTTTAATTATTTAGATTATATTTTATGGGTGGAATATTACAATAAAATTAGAGGGGAAGATAATTATATTGCTCCTAGTGAAGATATGTATTTACAAGTAATACAGAAAGAAAAAGAGAAATTTCATACATTCAAATTTGTTCAAAGATCATCTATTGAGCATTTGTTCCCCCAAGCTAGATATGAAGAAATAGAGGCTTCTAGTGATGAAGAAAAGAAAATAATTCTTAATTCATTTGGTAATCTTTGTTTAATAAGTCGATCAAGTAACTCTGCTTATAATAAAGATACACCTTCTCAAAAAAAAGAAGACTCTAAGGGTAAAAATGAAAGCCTAAAACAAGCTCTAATGTTTGGCTCTTTTGTTGATAAAGAATGGAAAGCAAAAGATATAATGGATCATGATAGAGAAATGATAAAGCTATTAAATTCGTTTAATGATACCTCTATTATTTTCGTCGATTCGAAATCCTTATTTGAAATTTTAATCGAACGGTTTAATGATAATAAAATTCAGATTCATAATGATAATATATGCTTTATAGATTTTGTAATTAGAGAGAATGAACTAACCTTAACTGAGAAATATAAAGGACCCTATGCAATTGACTTTGAATACAAGAGCAATAAATGGTTTTTCTCTGTTCTATACCGCGATGAGGTAGAAGCTCCTTATAAACTAAAAGTATTTGAACAAGCAGGTTGGAAATTTGATGATAAAGAATCATGTAGAATACATAAAATCGATAATCAGTTTTATACCAATGACGATAGTAAATCAATAATTGAAAATGTGGATGTTCTTTCAGAAAAAGTAAAATCAATAATTGAAGAGGTAAAAGGAATTCTAATTAATACGAATACCCATGAAAACTAACACCACCGAACAAGCCCTCGAAGCCTTAATAGAAAAGCGGTTAACTGGCAATAAGCTGGAAGACTTAAAGTCGGAAGAGAATATTGTAGAAGCTGCTGCACTATATCGCAGTGGTAATGGCTTTTATTTGGGTATTCCCGGCGACTTTAATTCCAAATACGCCATAGACGAAACTCGCTTTTGGCATTTTCTGGAAGCTACGCAAAAGGTGGAGCTGGCAAAGCTACAGCGGCATTCTGATTGGAAGCTTAAGATATTGGAGCGTTACGATCGTATGATTAAAAAATACGGCGTATTGCATATACTCAAAAAGGGTTTGGAGGTGGACGATGCCAGTTTTACATTCTTTTATCAAATGCCTTTGGCGAGCAGTAGTCAAAGAATAAAAGATAGGTTCGAGGCCAATGAATTTAGCGAAACACGACAATTGCATTATTCCATAGACAATCCTCGTGAGGAGATTGATATGGTGCTGTTTATTAATGGTATTCCTATTATTAGCATGGAGCTGAAAAATCATTGGACAGGCCAAAATGCGCGAGTTCATGGTGTAAATCAATATAAAAATGAGCGCGATATAAAGCAGCCATTATTAAACTTTGCCCGTTGTATTGTCCATTTTGTCGTAGATACCGAAGAGGTGTATATGACTACCAAATTGGCAGGAAAAGACACTTTCTTTTTGCCATTCAATAAAGGGAGCAATAATGGAAAGGGGAACCCCATAAACCCTGAGGGGCATAAAACAGCCTACCTGTGGGAAGAAATACTTACGCGTGATAGTTTAGCAAATATTATTCAGCATTTTGTATTGCTTGATGGCAATAAAAAAGAAGCATTGAGCAAAAAAACATTGTTCTTTCCTCGCTATCATCAGTTGGATGTAGTACGCAAATTAGTAGCCGATGCTAGTGTTAACGGTACAGGGCAAACCTATCTTATTCAGCACTCGGCAGGCTCGGGTAAGTCAAATTCTATTACTTGGGCGGCTTTTCAGTTAATTGAGACCTATCCCGAAAGCGAAACTACGCATGGTAGCAGAGGCATTGATCAACCATTATTCGACTCGGTAATAGTGGTTACCGATAGGCGTTTGCTCGATAAGCAAATACGAGAAAATATTAAACAATTCTCTGAGATTAAAAATATTGTAGCACCTGCTTTTTCGTCAAAAGAGCTAAGAGAAAGCTTGGAGCAAGGCAAGAAAATAATTATTACTACGATTCAAAAATTCCCATTTATAATTGATGGAATAGCCGATTTGAGCGACAAAAACTTTGCTGTGATAATTGATGAGGCACATTCGTCACAATCGGGCTCAGCACACGATAATATGAATCGCGCAATGGGCGAAAATAGTGAAGACGAACTTGATTCTCAAGATTTGATATTGGAAGCAATGCGAAGTCGCAAAATGCGAGGTAATGCATCATATTTGGCTTTTACCGCTACACCCAAGAATAATACTTTGGAGAAATTTGGCGCAAAACTAAGCGATGACTCATTCCGTCCGTTCCATTTATACTCTATGAAACAGGCCATCGAAGAGGGCTTTATATTGGATGTTATTGCTAATTATAATACCTATAAAAGCTTTTATAAGATAGAGAAATCCATTCAGGATAATCCACTATTCGATTCCAAGAAAGCACAAAAGAAACTTCGTGCCTATGTAGAGAGTGATCAACATCCCATAAATAGTAAAGCGGAGATTATTCTGGATCATTTTATCCCCAAAATAGTAAATCCCAAAAAGCTTAAAGGGAAAGCCAAAGCAATGGTTGCTACCCAGAGTATTAAATCGGCCATAAAGTATTATAAAGCATTGAAGCAGCTCTTGGATAAACGTGGGAATCCGTTTAAGATATTGATTGCTTTCTCAGGAGAAAAAGAAGTTGATGGCATAAAATATACTGAGTCTGAAATGAATGGTTTTGCCGAAAGCAAAACTAGAGAGTATTTTGATGAAGATGAATATCGCATATTGGTGGTAGCCAATAAGTATTTAACAGGTTTTGACCAACCAAAGCTATGTGCAATGTATGTTGATAAACGTTTGCAGGGAGTGATGGCAGTGCAAGCCATCTCGCGTTTGAATAGGTCGGCTAATAAACTTCACAAAAAAACGGAAGATATATTTGTGCTTGATTTTTTCAATAGCATCGATGATATTAAAGAAGCATTTGATCCATTTTATACTTCAACAACACTATCGGAGGCAACGGATGTGAATGTATTGCACGAGATTAAAGCCAACCTTGACGATGCAGCAGTTTATGAATGGGATGAAGTGGAAGAGTTTAATGATTTATACTTTAAGGGAGCAAATGCTGAAAAATTGAGTCCTATACTCGATGTAGCTGCTTTTAGATTTAATGATGAATTGGAACTAGCAAATGATGATAAAGCCGATTTTAAGATTAAAGCAAAGCAGTTTGTGAAAATATATGGGCAAATGGCTTCTATCATGCCTTATGAGATAGTGAATTGGGAGAAGTTGTATTGGTTTTTGAAATTCTTAATTCCGAAATTAGTAATTATAAACCCTGATAAGGAATTATTGGACGAACTATTGGAGTCAATCGATTTATCTACCTATGGACTAGGTCGTGTGAAACTTAATCAAGCCATTAGTTTAGATGAAGCTGAAACAGAATTGGAACCACAAAACCCAAATCCCAGAGGAGCGCACGGAGGTGATAAAGAGCGGAATCCTTTGGATGAAATTATTAAGGAGTTTAACGAACGGTGGTTTCAGGGATGGGATACTACTCCAGAAAGTCAACGACTGAAATTTATTAATCTCACAGAAGCTGTAAAGCAGCACCCCGAGTATCAGTCGAAAGTAGAGGAAAATAACGATTTGCAAAATAGAGACCTAGCTTTCAGGAAGATACTTGATGAGGTAATGCGAAAGCAACGCAAACAAGAATTGGAATTATATAAACTATACGCAAAGGACGACTCGTTTCATCAAGCATTTTTTGATACGATGAAACGCTTGGCAGGGAGTACAATTTAAGCTTATTAAAAGCAAGGAAACTATGAAGGATGTAGAAATAGTAGAAATTAGTACAAGAGTCTTAGAGCGATTGTCGATTATGGGCGATGAGTTAGGTAATGATTTTTCTTGTGAGAAAATGATTTTTCCTAAAAAGGAAAATGAGGATAAAGACACGCATGCCAAGAAGAAAGAAAGAAGAATCTCAGAGCAAGAGCTACGATTTATATTTGTTGATGAGTTTAAGAAAGTGCATCCTGATTTGTATTATTCTGTAGAAACGCCAACTAAGAGTAAATATAGATTTGGAGTATTATTTAAGGATATAAAAATTGATAATACTGGCAAATCAGGTTCAATTGATATGACCATATTTGATAGAGCTGATGGAGAATATAAAAGAGATTTAAATGTTGAATTTAAGCACACGAATGTGCCTACAGCTCATATTGCTAAGGATATATTGAAATTAGTTAATGAACCACCTGATGGAGCTTTTATTCATTTATTGGATAATACCTTTAATGATACCTTATGTAATAAAGTTTTCAATAAGTTTACGGAAAAAGAGGGTACAGGTGTTTTGAATAAGTTAAATGAGTCTTTTAAGTCTTATGATGAAAAATGGAAAGGTGAAAATGATAAGCAAATAACCATAATAATAATGTCCTTAAAGCAAAAGGCTTTGATATACCGAACGATTTATATTAAGAAGAAAGGTAAAGAGGACTACGATAAAATTTTTCTTAAAGGTATTTGTGGTAATATTAAAGAGATTGTTGACAAAGGAGGTTGGACGACAATATTTATTTAGAATATGCCTAAAT
>JAOZKO010000004.1:0-1844 GCA_029935325.1 Bacteroidales bacterium | reverse complement strand
GAGATTGTTGACAAAGGAGGTTGGACGACAATATTTATTTAGAATATGCCTAAATGGCAATTTTATAGAGATGAATTAAATCGCTTACTCTTCCGACATGTGGATTTGAAGTATTAGTTATTTTGAAATATATTTGGAAAATGGATAAGAAACTTAAACAATCGTATTATAATATTAGAACTAGTGTAGGGGTTCTAGGTATATTATTACCCATATTATTGTATTTAGTAAATGGGGAGATGCTTCAATCAATTAGTATCTATTACTATTCAAAAGCATCCTTTATATTTTCTGCAATTATATTCTCATTTAGCTTATTTCTAATAACATATAAAGGCTATGAAAAAGATACTACGGAAAAGATTAGTGATAATATGTTGACGAATTTTGCAGGTTTTATGGCACTTCTTGTTGTGGTATTCCCAACTGAGTTCGAATCGTCGGGTACTTGCCCAGCTTATATTCTTAATCATTATATTTTCGACTGTGGTAATGGTTTTGTATCAACGATTCACTTTATTTCATCGGGTCTGTTTTTTATTTTAATGGGAGGGATGTCGTTCTTTAAATTCTCCCGAGGGAATAATACAAAGTTTAAGTATATTTATAAGATCTTAGGAGTAATTATGTGGGCTTCAATAGTATTAATTGGTATTAGCATGCAATTTTTTGATGTCAAGTCTATATTTATATACGAATCAATTATTCTTTGGGCATTTGGGATTTCATGGCTTTTGAAGGGTAAGTTTTTGTTTAAGTTGTGAAGCGTTTAGTAATAGTCAAACATGTAAATTAAATAGTAATGGAATTAATAAAACTAAAACCTCTTGTTGAGGCCTTTAAGAATTGGTATAAAAGTAATCCACATTCTAAAAGTGAAGATGCGTATCTGGATACAATCAATAAAGAATATATTACATCCTTAAATGATGATGAGTTTAGAGAATTCTTTATTGCTTTTGCAAAGGAGGGTGGTAAGATTCAAAGCATGGGTTGGCGTACTACACCGAAGTTTGAGAAGCTAATGAAGAATGATTTTCAGAATCTTCGTTCATTTCTTCAAGAGCCCTTTGCAGAAGATTTTAATGTTCTTAATTGGATTGATAGAGTAGATGATTTTAAAGGTTTTGGTGCTGGAATTGCAACGATTTATTTAAATAGAGTTGACAAGACTAAATATTGCGTTGTTAATGACAAAAGTTACAGTGCATTAAAATGGTTAGGTTTTCCAATAAAGACAAAGTTACGTGACGAATATGAGCAAATTGAGATAGCTGAAAGAAAAATACGAGGAGTGTTTCCAGAACTTGATAATTTCTTTAAGCTTGACTCTTTTACGCATTTTATTAAAGGTGAGGAAGAAGGAATTGCTCTGACAAAAAAGCTTTTTACGGATGAATTATTAAATAAATACAAAGAACAAAAGAGGCATTTTGGGCACGCAGATGAAGTCTATAAATACATAGCTATACAGCACTTTCAAGATATTTGGGATATTGATACTGATGATTTTGCAGCTATGTTTAAGCAGGCATTTAAGAAACATGGTAACCTTCTATATCAAAATAGCATAAGCAGTATGCTTGAAATAGTTAAAGCATTTCCATTGGAGTCAAGAAATATGTTTGTTGATTTATATGATGAGAATAAGGAATTGAAATCACGAATTGCTAATTTTCAGACAAAGGCTAGTGAGCTTATAAAAATAGCAAAGCCAGAATGGAAGGCACAGCAAGATGAACGAACCATCTCTGTTTATTTGGCATTTAGATACCCCGACAAATACTATATGTATAAGAGTGCGTTTTATATTGATTATTGCAAATTGTTGGGAGAGAAAGATG
>JAOZKO010000086.1 GCA_029935325.1 Bacteroidales bacterium | reverse complement strand
GTTACAGTATTTTCCATAAATTGCCCTGACTTTGTGTAAAATATTAGGGTTTTTACATTAAAAAAAGCCATTCAGTAAAATACTAAATGGCTTTTTCTATAGCCTCACTTAGAATATCTCTCTGTCGCTAAAGAAGAAATTAATCTCATTTGCTGCATTTTCGTCACTATCAGAACCGTGAACAGCATTCTCACCGATATTTGTTCCATATAATTTACGGATAGTACCATCAGCTGCTTCCTCAGGATTTGTTGCTCCAATAAAGTCACGATATGCCTCTACTGCATTTTCTTTTTCTACAACTAGAGCCATAATAGGTCCAGAAGACATAAAGGTAGTTAATTCACCAAAGAAAGGTCTTTCGCTGTGAATAGCATAAAAAGCTTCAGCTTCTTCTAAGCTTAATTTTGTCATTTTTGCTGCTATAATTTTAAAACCACCTTCAGTAATTTTATTCATAATACCTGCTGCAAAACCCTTGCGCATTGCTGTGGGCTTAACCATTGTATAAGTTCTTATTCCGCTCATTATTATCTTGTTTTATAAGTTTGTTTAAGGCTGCAAAAATATATTTTTTTTGTTGAGGTTCTATAAAAAGTTCATTAGTGATTTATTAGGGCTAAAATATGGTAATTGGGGTATTGTAAGAAGTTGTGAAGGTGTGAAGTTGTGAAGTTATGAAGTTGTGAAGTTGTGAAGGTGTGAAGTTGTGAAGTTGTGAAGGTGGAAACTTCCCTTTTCTCAACCTTAACCATACAATAGCGAAAAATAAATATGGAATCTCAAAAAAGTTTTTATATATTTGTAAGCTAAATAAGCTCAAAATCTAATGGCACTAAAAAAGAAGTTCTTACATAGGAAAATACAAGATTTTAATATTAGCAAACAAAGGTTTGTTATAGGTTTGATTTATGGGGTAGTTATCGCCTTTGCTATTTACTTTGCATTATATTTGAGTAGAGAATCTTTGAGATTATTAACCATTAATGAGTTTAACAATATTATGGTTTTAACCGATCATGAAGTTAACTTCTATAATATTTTCTTTGCTTATATCGCTAGCATCTTCGGGCAATCCATTAGTTTTAGTTATTGGTTCAATCGACCTAGAAAATTTAAAGGCAAGCTTAATAAGTTTAGAGTTTTAATAGTAACTGATCAGAGGGTAATAAATTGGAATTTTATCAATTGGTTTGTGAAATTATCAACATCTACAGTATTAGTGCTTTGGATGTCAATGCATGCCTATTATGTAATAAGCTTTTATTCTATTTTTGCATACCTATTTGTTTTAATTGTAATCGTTTTGTTTCTGCAAACATGGATATCTTTAAGATTAGCTTTTTTTGGTAAAAGCTTTAAGTGGATGGTTCTTTCATTTATTGTAATTTCAGTTTTTTCTCTAGGAATGTCTAGAATCAACCTTTTGGACTATAAGACAATAAATAAGGATATTCTTTCAGAGAATATAGAATACACTTATAAAGTTAAGCTTCCTCAATCAGATATCTATGCAATAGGTGTGGATAGGTCATTATATACGAATGTATGGATTGTAAAACCAAAAACTAGGAATATTGATACAGTTCCATTGGTTTTTATTCATAATAATCTTATTCCACTTGATAGCTTGCATGACTACTTATCTGTATGGATGGAATCTGTATCTAAATATAAAAGAAAGAAAGCACGGCCTAAACTATATATTGATGCGGATATTAAAATGAAGTATATTAATCGGGTATTGAAACATATAGTTATGAGTAATATTTACAAAGTAAATTATGCAGTTACTCCAACAAATCCAGAGTATGATGCTACATATTATCGAGATATTGTATTTATGCATTTAATTGGGTATGCCTATTATGAATGTGCTGATATGCAAATACCTATGCCACCTCATTTTAATTCTTTAAAGTCTTTCGATTTTGATGATATAGATAGCAAGCTAATTAGATTAAGTATTGATGATAATAATAATTTCTCATTCAATGATTCAATTATTAAAAAAGCAGATTTAAGAAGTAGTATAAAAAGCAGTATAGCAGCTGATAGCAGCAAATACTTAATTACTTTTAAAATTAGTCAAGAAGCAAGTTTTGGTGAATATTTTAAAGTTTTAGTATCAGCTAAAGGAGCAATTGATGAAGTTAGAAGTGAATATTCTTATTCTAAATATGGTTTGAAATATTCAGATTTGCACTATGATGAAAACCGTTATGAGATTAAGAAAAGTATTATGAGAAAGTATCCATTTGCATTGATTGAATTACCTCTCCCGATAACTATCGGGACTCAACCTTAATCTCAGCCTTAACCTCAACCTAAGCCTCATCCCAGCCCAAAAGTGAAGGCTTCGCTCATTTGTTTAGCGGACATAGCGAAGGCTTCACGTGCCGTGCAAAACCTCAACCTCAACTCCCCAAAGCCGCGCCCAAGAACTCAGCAGTATAACCAATACCTGATTTAACAACCTCCTTAGGCGTACCAACATTAATTATCTTTCCACCTTCCATTCCGCCTTCGGGTCCAATATCAATAATATGGTCGGCAACTTTTATCACATCCAAATTATGCTCAATTACAATTATAGTATTGCCCTTATCAACAAGTCGATATAGCACATCCAATAATACCGATACATCCTCAAAGTGAAGACCAGTAGTGGGTTCATCTAAAATGTACAGCGTCTGGCCAGTATCTTTTTTCGATAGTTCTGTTGCTAATTTTACCCGCTGTGCTTCGCCACCCGATAGTGTGGTAGAAGCTTGTCCCAGAGTAATATATCCCAAGCCAACATCTTGCATAGTTTTAATCTTACGCAGTATGTTTGGATGATTTTCAAAGAATTCCACAGCCTGATTAATGGTCATTTCCAAAACATCATTAATGGACTTCCCCTTAAATCTAACTTCCAAAGTTTCGCGATTATAACGCTTGCCATAGCAATCGTCGCAAGCAACATGCACATCAGGCAAAAAGTTCATCTCAATAAGCTTTACACCTGCACCTTTACATGTTTCGCATCTGCCTCCTTTTACATTAAATGAGAATCGCCCAGGTTTATAACCTCTAATCTTAGCCTCTGGTATCACAGCAAATAGCGACCTAATATCACCAAATACGCTAGTATAAGTTGCAGGATTAGAGCGAGGTGTGCGTCCAATTGGTGATTGATTTATTTCAATAACCTTATCGATATGCTCCAATCCTTTAATCTCCTTAAAAGGCAAAGGGTTCTTTTCAGCACGATAAAAACGCTGGCTAATAATAGGGTAGAGGGTTTCATTTATCAAACTAGATTTTCCGCTACCGCTAACTCCAGCTACACAAATTAATTTCCCCAAAGGAATTTTAAGGTTTACATTTTTAAGGTTATGCCCATTAGCTCCCAAAAGCTCAATATACTTGCCATTTCCTTTGCGCAATTTCTTAGGAACCTTTATTCCTTTTTTACCATTTAGGTATTGTGCTGTAAGCGATTTCGATTTCAGAATAGTTTCAGGTTTTCCTGTGGCAACAATCTCGCCACCATGTCGTCCCGCACCAGGACCAATATCCACAATAAAATCTGCCGAGCGAATCATTTCCTCATCATGCTCAACTACAATTACTGAATTCCCCAAGTCGCGCAATTCCTTAAGTGAGTTTATTAGGCGCTTATTATCACGCTGATGTAAACCAATGCTTGGTTCGTCAAGTATATATAGTACGCCAATTAGCTGAGAGCCAATTTGTGTTGCTAATCTAATCCTTTGAGATTCACCTCCCGATAAAGTTTTTGCCTGACGGTTCAAACTCAAATAGTCGATGCCAATATTCAATAGAAATCCTAATCGGGTTTTTATCTCACGAATAATTTCATGGGCAATTAATTTCTTTCGCTCATCAATATTATCTTCAATCTCTCCAATCCATGTGTTTAGCTGCACCAAATCCATTTCTGCCAAATCACTAATGGTTTTACCATCAATCTTAAAGTTCAGCGATTCTTTTTTTAGTCTTGCCCCATTGCATTGCGGACAATCTACCTCATTGGTAAATTTACTTACCCATTTCCTAATGCTTCCGCTGGTTTCATCCTCATTCTGATTCATTACAAAATTAATAATACCCTCAAAATTCAATTTGTAAGTATTGGTAATTCCTAAATAATCGTTCTTAACCTCAATTGTATCCTGAGTACCGTAAAAGATAGTATTCATACCTTCTTCGGAAATATCTCTAATGGGAGTATCAAGCTCAAAGCCGTACTTTTTGCCAATGGCATCCAATTGCTGAAAAATCCAGTTCTTTTTAAATTCACCTAAAGGGAGAATTCCACCACCGCGAATATTTGCAGTTTTATCTGGAATTATCTTATCCATATCCACCTCCGTAACATGCCCCAATCCATTACATTTCGGGCAAGCACCATAGGGTGAATTAAAGGAAAAATTATTAGGTTCAGGCTCATCATAGGCAATACCAGTATCTACACACATTAGGTTTCTACTGTAGTGGCGTATCTCTTGGGTGTCGATATCCATAACGGTAATCAATCCCTTGCCCGACGTCATTGCTTGCTCCAAAGATTTGCTCAATCGAGTTTCAATGCCTTCGCTAATTTTTATTCTATCTATTACCAAGTCAATATCATGTACTTTGTATCGGTCAAGGCGCATACCAAATTCAATATCCTGCACTTTACCATCCACTCGCACTTTGCTATATCCTTGTTTTCTAACCTGCTCAAATAGTTCTCTATAATGACCCTTACGCCCTTTTATTAGCGGTGCCATTAGTAATAGTTTATGCTCCTGAAAATCGCTGGTAATTTGCTCTAAAATCTGTTTATCAGTATATTGCACCATCTTCTTCCCAGTATTATAGGAATAAGCATCAGCCACGCGAGCATATAGTAATCTCAAAAAATCGTAAACTTCAGTAACAGTTCCTACAGTGGAGCGAGGATTCTTATTGGTAGTCTTTTGCTCTATGGAAATCACCGGGCTTAAGCCAGTAATTTTATCCACATCTGGGCGTTCCATATTTCCCAAAAACTGACGCGCATAAGCCGAAAAAGTTTCCATATATCGCCTTTGCCCCTCAGCATAAATAGTGTCAAAAGCAAGGCTAGACTTGCCACTGCCACTGAGGCCCGTAACAACCACCAACTGATCCCTTGGGATACTAATATTGATGTTTTTAAGATTGTGAGCCCGAGCTCCTTCTACTACTAATAAATCTCTTTCCTTCATCTACCCTTATTTCTTTTCTCCAAAAACACCAAGCTTATTATCCATCTTCTTTTTCAGTTTTTTGTATTCTAGCATCGACTGATCAGGGAGTTTTATATCAATACTTTTACGTGACGAATTATGCCATACCGATATTTTCAACCACGGGTTTAACTCCTTAAGCATTCGGTATGAAATATTATGCTCCTTGGCAAAATCAGCCCAATTTACAAGAGCCGAGTCTATGCTAACAATAGTAGTTTGAAGCGGAGGATATAAATCCTGTTCCCTTAGCTGAAAGCCATATTTCGATGGCTGAGTGAAAATAGTTTTAATAGCCAAAATACGATATACATATCTCGATGTTTCCGAGTTTAGCGATAAGCCGTAATAGTCATTTACCTTTTGCAAATTAAGCTGCTTATTTACACCACCCATCCCCATATTATATGAAGCTGCCACAAGAGTCCAACTACCAAATTTCTTATAAGCATCATTCAAATAATCGCAAGCAGCCTGAGTAGATTTCTCCACATTATAGCGCTCGTCAATTTCCTTATTTACCCTTAGTCCGTATGATATGCCTGTGGATTTCATAAACTGCCAAAAACCTCTGGCACCAGCTGGCGAAACAGCCTGAGTAAGACCACTCTCAATTAGTGCAAGATATTTAAAATCATCAGGAATATTATTCTTCTTTAGTATCGGCTCAATCACTGGAAACCATCTGTTTGCACGCTTAAAAAGCAACATAGTATTGGAATGCCAATAGGTATTTACCAATATTTCCCTTTCAAGTTTTTCACTCACATAAAAAATATTTAACGGAGCAGCCTCACCAGCCAAAAACACCTCCATGGGCATAGGCGGATTATATATTTTATAGTCAGATTTGTAATTCTCGTAATACGATCTCTGTGGTTTTTTGTCAGTTTCCGTAGAAAAAGTAAAGATTGCTAATATTAATGCCAATGAAATTATTGATATAAAAAAGATGCCGATTCTACGCATAAGATATGAGATTATAATACTGAATGTTAATGTGTTGATACTTGCTCTGTAAATACTCCAGAACCCCCTAAAGAATTATGCAAAGAAAATGAAAATATGCTAGCAATTTAGTAAAATAAAGGGAATAATTATTTGGGCGTTCCCTCGAGAAAAACGAGGGGCGGGCTATCCGCTATATCTCTATTATTGGTTTAGATTTGCGGTCATTAGAGAAGCTTCTATCAAAGATAAACCATGTTCATAATATGATAACTGAGTATCGAAACCAATAATAGAGGATGCCGCTACTATCCCTAACGCATTACAGGCTGCATACTTTCTTCATTTTTATCCATTATTATCGCAATTATTAAATTAATAAGCATTAAAGGAATAAAAATATAGATGATAATTTCTCCAATGGATATTAGCTCAATATAGAAAAAAGTACAGAGGATAACGATAGCAATCAATGCAAAATAGTTTTTGAAATCGACTATATTGCGTGGAATATAGTAGAGCAAATTAGCTAAGCCCTGAAGAACAAAATAAAATAAGCTAATAAATATTGATAGCTCAAGTCCATTAGGGTAAGAAGAATAATTTATATTGAAGTTCTCCTTTTCCAATACCAATAAACCAATAAATGCAATTACCGACAAAGCCGTAACCGACAAACCACTAATTAACCATAATTGTTTAAAAATCCTTTTTCTAGTCATTATTTTATTTTTTTTAATTGAGCGCAAATAATCCACCGCAAATATAGAAAAATTTATAAACCAAGATTACATTTTTTTTGTCAAGTCTTTTTTTTGGAATTTTCTCTTCTATAAGCGGTCAAGAATGACCGCCTTACTTAGCCCCGATTAAATTTTTAAGAATAAACCAAATCAATGAAATAATTATTTATCTTTGGCAGTACTAAATTTTCATATCAAAATAATGCTTAATTGATTCTTTGATGAAGAAATTACTAATACCGGTACTGATTTTTTTCTTTTATGGTTGTAATGATTATAGAACGATTGAAAAGACTGTTATTTATGAGCAAGAAGAGCCAGCAATGGAAGATCCAATAATATATGGCGATACTTTGATATATGTGCCGATAAGCGATTTGTATGATTCTGATTTGTGGTGGAAGGTTGAAAATGGCAAATGGGGAATTCTTAACGCGCAAAAAAAACCAATTGTAGCTTGCTTATATGACTTGCCTTATTTAACAAATGGGATTTCTATTATTGATAATGTTGTACGTGATTGTAATTATACAATCTCAAACCCACTTATTTTTTGTTATAGTGAGGAGGAAAGCGTGTTGGTAGATTTAAAAAAAGGAGTTATTTCTCCAAGTGATTGTAAAATAGTTTCTAATGGTGGTTTGTTTAATTCCGATTATACATTTCAACTAAATAATGGAAATTATGGATTTATGAATAAATCGGGCGCAATAGTATTCCCTGCAATTTCATCAATTATTCCATATTTAACCTATGATTCTTTAGTTTTGCTAAGAGAGAATAATGCTTACTTCTTAGCAGATAAACAAGCTAATATAATGGTTGGAGCCAAGGAAATGAATTCTAATCATTTTAAGAAAATATTTTATAAAATGTATCTTGATGGTGATTTGCCCGAAGAAGTAGAGCTAGATGTGCCACACCTGCAAAGCGATCAGCATGATGAAATTCTAATGAGCGTTTTGGCTGTTATTTTACCTGATAGTACTAATTTATCAAGATCCATACTAGATTTTCGGTTTGAAAATCAACATTTGTGGAATTCGTATTGCGATGTTGATGCATGTATTTTACAAATTGAATCAGAACTAGGCACGGATTGGGATGACCCTTGTTGGCCAGAAGGTTATGGTTCTTTCGAGAAAATAATTTACTATGTAAATAGTATTAACCCTAATCTGTTTGAAATAGAGTTTAATGCAATAAGTTATGGTAATTCTCATGGGGAGTCCTCGTACTTCAGTTATTATAGATTAGTAAAAGATAGTATGGTGGAAGTTAAATCCGATGATTGGTTTATAAATACTAGTGATTTGGACTATGCACTATATACATATTGGATTGAAAATCATGAAGACCAAATTGGAAAAACTATAGATACCACAAGCAATATAATAGGATTAGATGAAGATGATGCAATATCTATTAATGCCAATGGGATAACTTGTTGGCTTTGGTATTGGGATCATGGGGCTTATCAGGATACCATAACTGTTCCCTATAATTATTTAGAAGAATTTATTCCTAAAGAGGGTTTAATAAATGATATTATTAAATCGAATTATAAAAGGAAAAGTAAATATTAGAAGGTATAGAGACAGTTTGTAATTTATAACATTTAAGAAAATTAATTATGGAAGAAAAATCAAATTTAGAAATTGTTAAAGATTTTGCAAAATCTACCAACAGGATAGTTGTTGCAGAGGAATTACCTTATCCATTAACCGGAATTCGTACTTTTCAAAAGTATAAAAGAATGATATTTATCCCAAATAATAAGGAGAAAACAAGTTTCTTTATTTGGTTTAGTGATCCCTATGCGAAAATAGGTTTACCTACTATATTTAGCGGAGCTTTTATACCATTACCGTCAAATATTAAAGCAAAGATAAATATCAGAAGTATGAATGTCCTTGATAAAGTAAATGTAATATCAAAGGCAAAGAGCAATAAAATTGGCTCTGATTATTTTGATTCTAAAGTTATAATAACAGGCGAAATTGATTCAACAGTAAAGAGATTTTTAACCCAACCAAGAATCTATGACCAATTACTAAAAGCCTTGAAAATTAATAGCGCTATAAATATTTCTATTAATGAATATCCATTAGATTTTGTGCCAGAACTTAGCAACACCTCTTATTTAGCAATTATTAATCCCCAAAGTTGGGATTTGGAAAGTGTTGATATTGAGAAGATATTCAGGCAGATAGAGAAAGTTAGAGATGCTATTGATTAATGTTTAAAATATGATTAACAAGCAGAGGTTATTAGTAGTAGCTGGTAATTTGGGGACGTCAATAATTATCATTGGAGCATTGTTCAAAATAAGTCATTATCCATTGCAAAATGAGATATTAGCAGTTGGATCTGCTATATTTGCAATATTCTTGATATGGGTATTGGTTGAGATTTTTAGTATGAAGCGTTCGATGTTTTATAAAATAGCTTGGTCGGTAGTTATTGTATTGATACCAATTATAGGCTCATGGGCATATTATCATAAGGAGCTTAAGCTAACTAGAATTTCAAAGAATTATAATAAGTAGTGTCAGCAAGAAAACGTACTATTTTCACAGTGCTTAGTCAGAAAACGTCAAGTTCGAGGCTTGCGATCCCGATAGCTATCGGGAGCATAACAATAAGTTTACTTTTGTAAATGTTTGTTTTCAGCACAAGCGTAACAGCCA
>JAOZKO010000362.1 GCA_029935325.1 Bacteroidales bacterium | reverse complement strand
GGCCACCTCCTTCTTCAAGGAGGACTTCGCAGATACTTAGAATATTCACGTGGAGTGAAGCCAATTTTCATTCTTAAATCACAACTTAAATCTTAAATACATTGGCATAATTCCTTACCTTTGCGCTATGACAAACAAACAACATTTACGTCTTGGATTTTCATCATGTCCTAATGATACCTACATTTTCGATGCAATGATTCATGGGAAAATAGATACCGAAGGACTAAGTTTTGACTTAATAATTGAAGACGTTGAAGAGCTTAACAAAAGAGCATTTAATGCTGACTTAGATATTACAAAGATTAGTTTTAACGCATATACCAAATTAGTAGATAAATATATTTTATTAGATTCAGGAGCCGCATTGGGAGAAAATTGCGGACCGCTAATTATTACAAAAACCGATACAACTATTGACGAACTTAAGCATAAGAGCATTGCAATACCTGGTATAAATACCACTGCAAATTTGCTAATGAGTTTGGCTTTTCCTGAGCATAAGAATAAAAAAGAGTTATTATTCTCAGATATTGAAAAAGCTGTATTGGAAGGTAGTGTTGATGCTGGCTTAATTATTCACGAAAGTAGGTTCACCTACGCAGAAAAAGGCCTTAAAAAAGTTTTAGATATAGGTGAATACTGGGAAAACAAAACTGGCACTCCTACCCCATTGGGTGGAATTCTTGCCAAAAGAGAGTTAGGAGATAAACTTATTGAAAAGATTAATCGTATACTGAAACGCTCTGTTCAGTTTGCATTTGATAATCCGAAAAGTGGACTTGACTTTATTCGCCTTCATTCCCAAGAAATGAGCGAAGAAGTTATGTATAAGCATATTGGACTTTATGTAAATCATTATAGTTTGGATTTGGGAACCAAGGGCAAGCAAGCTATTCAGCTTTTATTTGATAATGCCGTAGAGGCGGGTTTTATTTCTAAACCAGATAAAAATTTATTTCTTTAGAAGGAGAAGTATCATGGCGTTTACTTCCTACGCCAAAGCTTTGGAGAATGAATATGTTTTGTCACTATTTTTGCTAAAAAAGGCAAAAATACTGCCAAAACCTCAGAAAACCATATTCATAACCATGGGTTATACCTATGGTTATTCACGCTTGACCCTTTCAGGGTCAACAATATACGGAATGCGTTATATTTATTATTATAAAATAAACAACACTGATTAGTTACATAAAAAGAATGCTTATCTTTGGGGAAGTGGTTTTGAATATTATTAATTAGCAAAACTGCGAGTTTTAGAATAGCGTAGAACATTAATAACAAAGATTATGATAGTAGTAACAGGAGCAGCTGGATTTATAGCAAGTGTTTTAACGGGCGCTTTAAATGACGAAGGACGTGATGATTTGATTTTAGTTGATCAGTTTAAACGCGAGGATAAGTTGAAAAATATTGTCAATAAAGAATTTATTGAATTGATAGACCGTGATAATTTTATTGAGTGGTTTGAAAATAATGCCAAGGAAGTAGAATTTATTTTCCATATTGGTGCAAGAACTGATACCACGGAATTTGATAAATCAGTTTTTGATAAACTTAATTTGAATTATACTAAATCCATTTGGAAAATATGCACCAAATATAAAGTTCCTATGCTTTATGCCTCATCAGCAGCTACTTATGGTGGCGGAGAATTAGGTTATGAAGACAGACACGATATAGTTAACAAATTACAACCATTAAATCCATATGGTGATTCTAAAAATGATTTTGACAAATGGGCACTTCTACAAGATTCCACTCCTCCCTACTGGCATGGATTGAAATTCTTTAATGTATATGGCCCAAATGAGTATCATAAAGGCAGGATGGCTTCTGTTGTGATGCATGCTTTTAATCAAATTAAAGAGACCGGTGGAATGAAACTATTTCGCTCGCATAAACCAGATTATAAGGATGGAGAACAATTGCGCGATTTTGTATATGTAAAGGATGTTGTGGAAGTGATGCTGTTTTTCTTCGAGTTTGAAGCTAAATCTGGGCTTTATAATTTGGGAACAGGCAAAGCGCAGAGTTTCCTTGATTTGGCAAAGGCAACTTTTAAAGCTATGGGAGTTGAAGAGAACATAAGTTTTGTCGATACACCAAAGGATATTAGAGATAAATACCAATATTTTACAGAGGCAAATATGCAAAAACTCCTTGACCAAGGTTATGCTGTTCCTTTTTATAATCTAGAATCAGGAGTGGATGATTATGTGAAAGAATTTTTAATGAAGGAGGACTATTATTGAGTCCACTAATTATTAGAATTATTCCATTTCAAAAATAAAAATTGATAATAATTATGAGTATAATAACATACATCATATTAGCAATTGTTGCTATTATAGTTTTCCTAGTGGTTAGGCGATACCGAATGTTTACATCAGGTATGGGAGCTGAAGAAAGTGATAAATTGCTTATTCTCACAGACCAAAATTACAAACACCAAATAAAGCAAGGGATTGTTTTGATTGATTTTTGGGCAATATGGTGCCAACCATGCAAAATCCAAGGTCCAATTGTTAGTTTATTAGCCGAAGAAAATAATAAGCCTGAAGTGAAAATAGCTAAACTTGATATAGAGAAAAACCCTAGAGCAGCACAAGAGTTTGGTATTCAGAATATTCCTACAATGTTGATTTTGAAAGATGGAAAGCTCGTTGATAAGCTTGTAGGTATGAAATCCAAAAAAGTCCTAGAAAAAGCTCTTGAGAAGGTTGGGGGGTGATTTGGTGATTTGGTGATTGGTTGATTGGATGATTGTGGGTTGATTTATTCGGCACTACAGGATTTAGAGGGGTGATTTTTTACTAACAATATAAATATTAAAAATAAAAGCTAAATAATCATTTAATGATAAGGACCAAGTTTTTTTTAAGATATTTAATGTTTCTACAGAATCCGCTAAAGGCGGATAACAATAATAGCCATAAGCAAAGCTT
>JAOZKO010000361.1 GCA_029935325.1 Bacteroidales bacterium | reverse complement strand
ACTACTACACTAACGGTTTCAAATGTTGCCACCTCTGGGTTGGTTTCCAGTTTTATATTAGAACTGACTAATCCTGATACAGATGTTACTTGGTGGTCAGGTATAAAATGGGCTGGGGGAACAGCCCCAACTTTAACAACATCAGGGCTTGACTTATTAGGATTTTACACTAGAGATGGTGGAAGTACCTGGAGAGGCAATGTGATAGCATTGGATTCACAATGATTAGGAGTATAGTAATGATGAGCGGTACTACCCTTAACCTCCCCACGGGTTCACTACTCACTAAAATAAGTGATTTAACAGATGGAGACTTAGCTGGGGCAAGAGATATTTTAATTAAAGATGATGTAGCTTATGTTTTATGTGGTGGCTCAGTAGGAGCTATAACTTCTATTGACATTTCAAGCACAACCATGAGCAAAATTGATAGCTTCTCAAATGCTAATTTTGAATGGGCAAATAAATTGGCGATTTCAGGGGATGTAATTTACATAGTGACAGGAGGAGAAATGTTGGTATCTGTAGATATTTCTAGCTCCACCATGAGTGAAATAGACTCTATGTGGAAAACAGGGTTTGACGGCTTATCAGCAATAGCTATTAAAGATGATGTAGCCTATGTAGTCGCTGGTAATGATAATACAATAAATTCAATAGATATTTCCACGAATACTTTATCGAGTATAAATGAACTCACTAATTCATCTTTATCAGGTGCACACGGAATAGCTATTAAAAATGATGTAGCTTATGTGTCCTGTGATGGTGCATTAGTTTCTATAGATATTTCGGGCTCAACCATGAGTCATATAAATACTCTTACTCATACTGACCTCGCAAATTCAGAAGACATTAAAATAAATGGTGATGTAGCTTATATAACTTGTTCAGATAGTCCAGGAAGGGTAGTATCTGTAGACATCTCAACTTCTACAATGTCAAGGATTTCTACATTTTCTAGTACAGAAATAGCTTATGCTTATTCAATGGTGGTTACAAATAATGTAGGATATATCTCTAGCGAAGATGAGAATTTCATGTCTTTGGATATTTCAGGCACAACCATGACAAAAATTGATGCCATTTGGGTAGATACCTTTGATGGATTACATTCAAGTGCTTTAAATGGCAATGTAGTGTATACTGTCGCAGGCGTTTCTAATGCAATAACATCAATAGATATAACATAAGTATCTGAGACTTCAACCGATATAAATGAAGCAATAAACGAACTAATATTAATAGAGGCTCGATGTTAAATAAAAATAAGGACAACAAATGAAAAAACCAATATATAATTTTAATAATACTTCATCTACTGGTATTAACGATGTTCCTCTTAACGGAACTATTATGATAGAGGATGCAGGCTCAGGTAAGCCTAGCCGACAGAATAGTAGTAATTTCAGATAAGGATTCAGTATTGACCTTAACTGTGAATGCTTTAGAGTTAGGAACGGAGAGTTAATTAATTCCTACATATTCTTCTAAATCACTTAAGACTCGTTCAGCATTATTCCAAAGTTCTCTGAGCTTTGGGTCAGCGAACTCGTTACCACTTATATAGCTTTGTCGATTTACATTCATTTATACTCCTTTTGTTTATGATATATTATAGTATTTTAAACTTAAATTTCCATTAAATTTCCATTAAATACCTCATTTTAGGTGAATTCTACATTAAATAAGTATATAAGAGATATTATATAAGTTCAAGCTCATTCCAGACCCCTTGAACTTATATAATTTGGGTCTGGAAACTCCTCTTATAATTCAAATAAGGATTATAAAAATGAAAATAACAAAGCAATATATAGAAGAAAATATGCTAACTGTTACAGGTAAGTTAAATCGTTGGGAAACTGTAAAGGTAAAAGAAACAACAGAAGAGCTTTATATTATATATCATAATATTAAAGAATCTACTCGATGCGAATGTGGAAATATCACCAAGTTTCAAGATTTCGTTAAAGGTTATAGAGAATTTTGCTCCCCTAGTTGTGGAGCAAAAAGTAAAAAATCCCTAAATAAATCCAAACAAACATTTCTATTAAATTATGGTGTTGACCACCCAATGAAGTCTACTGACGTATTAAGACAGGTTGAGGAGACCTGTCTTAAGGAATATGGATATAGTAATACATTCAAAGTACCAAAATTTAAGGAAAAAATAAAAGAATCTAATATCAAAAATAACGGAGTAGAGTATCCTATGCAATCAAATGATATACAGAAAAAATCTAAACAGACAAAATTAGATAAGTTTGGTGATGAAAACTATAATAATATGACAAAACATAAACAAACCAAATTAGATAAATACGATGATGAAAATTATAATAATAGAGAACAGTCAAAAGAGACCTGCCTAGAAATTTATGGAGTTGAATATCCATCACAATTATCTATTACAAAAGAAAAGTCAAAGAAAACATCCTTAAAAAATTGGGGATACGAAAGTCATATGCAATCGGGTCTTTTTGGGTTTGGTTATAAACATAAAACCTACATTTACCCCTCTGGCAAAGTAGTTAAAGTTCAAGGATATGAACCAAAACTCTTAGATGACCTTGTTCTGGTTTATGAAGAGAATGAAATATTAACAGATAAAAAAGATATGCCTGAATTTTGGTATTATAAGGATGATAAGAAACATCGTTATTTTCCTGATGTTTACATCCCAAAAGATAATTTAATTTACGAAGTAAAAAGTGACTGGACATTAAAACAAACCAAAAAGAATGGAATTTATGACTTAAAGAAACAATCTGTTATAGATGCTGGATTCAGTTACGTTTTAAGGATATACTAAGTATCAATCATTTTAATTATCATCTATTTTCCTTTTTCTATAATTTTGAATTTATAAACGGAGTTCAGGGTACGGAATGTAATGATATAATCTTCCGTCTTTTCCCATGTAGCACTCTGTATATTAGAAGACGTGAACC
>JAOZKO010000360.1 GCA_029935325.1 Bacteroidales bacterium | reverse complement strand
CTTATTCTCTGCATCTATTACGTCAAGTTATTTATTAATTTCATTAATGTGCAGCCCTAAAATTTTTGTTAAATCATTTAGAGTACATGGTCTTCGAGATATAGTTTCAATAATTGCAGTTTCAATATCATCCCTATATGAAAGTATGTTTTTTCTTTTGGGTGCATCTGCAATTATTTTAGTATAATTCAAATTCCAATAATCAGCAATTTTTTGCAATTCACTTTTTGTTGCTCCTTTTAAATTAGAGATAGTTCCAGGTCTATCTAATGTGTTTAACTGAATAGAATCAGGTCTTATTCTCACGATAGCTTCTTTAAATGCTGTTAATTCATTGTCACTATCATTATAGCCAGGTAGAATAAATATTTCGAGCCATATTTCACCTGTGAATTCATTCCTGAAATCAATTAATCCTTGAATGTACTTGTCTATTGTTAACCCTTTTGCAGGTCGATTTATTTTCTGAAATACATTCTCAGTTGCAGCATCCAGAGAAGGGAGAACTATATCTGCAGCTTTTATTGCGTTTCTAACATTCTGATCAAAAAATAATGTTCCGTTTGTTAAAATAGCAATAGGGATATAAGGTTTGTTTTGTTTTATAAATTGTATGATTTCACCCATGTGAATATTTAAAGTAGGTTCACCAGAACCAGAAAATGTTATATAATCAGGGTCAGGATTATTGCTAAAATAATGAATTAGTTCTTCCTTTAGTTTATTAACTTTAATATACTCTTTTCTGTCAATGGTTAATTTAGTAGTTTTTCCTACTTCACAATAAACACAATCAAGTGAGCATACTTTTTTGGGAACTAAATCAACTCCCAACGACATTCCTAATCGCCGTGATGGCACTGGTCCAAACAGATAATTATACATTATATTTTTCTTTAATCATATTTCTTCCTTAAATCCTCATTGCCAACTGTTGGTTTAATCATCTCTTGCCATTGGTTGGTTTGCCATGTTTTAAGATTCTTATGAGTAATATAATATTTTTGTGGAATAGGATGAGTTCCAATTACAACATTTGTTTTGTATTTGTCTTCTATAAAATTTTTAAAATGAAGAATATAAGGGCAGGGTGGATAGCCAACAACAAATCCAGTTGCAAAATGAATTGCCTCTGCACCATTTTTAATCATTTCTTCAGGAGCATATTCGATATTACCTCCAGGGCATCCTCCACAACTAGTGTATCCAACTATTTCTAATGGTTCGTCTTTGCTGTAAATATCAAAAGCTCCTTCTCTGTTTTGCATAGATCTAAAGCATTTTCCGCCTGCACAATTCTTATATCTATCGCAAATTATTATTCCTATTTTCATAATTAACATCCTATTAATTAAATTTGCATAATTGCTATATCGTCAGCAAATATAAGTATAACAATTGTGTCCGCTAAAGTTTCGTCGTAGTTTTTACTGTATTTAGAAACGTTTCACAATTTAAGGTATTATCAAACTAAGCAGTAATTCTTTTACCTTTGCAGCCAAATAAGATATCAATGAATATTATCCTTATAAATCATTATGCGGGATCACCTCAGATGGGTATGGAATATCGTCCGTACTACCTTGCTCGTCAGTGGGTAGCCTTGGGTCATGATGTTACAATTATTGCAAGTACCCAGAGCCATATTCGTAATTCTGATATTAGTATTAAATACGATTTTGAGGAGGAAGTAATCGATGGCATTCGTTATGTATGGGTGAAAACTCCTAAATATGATGGTAATGGTGCTAAGCGAGCTTTCAATATGATTTCTTTTGTGTCCAAATTATGGATGAATTCACTAAATATTTCAAAAACATATAATCCAGATGTGGTTATAGCTTCCAGTACTTATACTATTGATAATTATGTGGCAATGAAAATTGCTAGAATCTCCAATGCTAAATATTTTTATGAAGTTCATGATTTATGGCCTTTATCACCAATAGAACTAGGAGGGATGTCGGAGAAGCATATATTTATTCGCATGATGCAAAGTGCGGAGAACTATGCTTATAAATGGAGTGATAAAGTAATTTCAATGCTGCCCCATACTCAAGAGCATATGAAAGAGCATGGTCTTGATTTAGAAAAGTGGCGATATATTCCCAATGGTGTTTGTTTGAACGAATGGGAGAATGCCATAGAAATGCCCAGTGATATTGAATTAAAAATAAAGGATTATAAGCAATCGGGAAATAAACTAATTGCCTATGCTGGCACATTGGGTTTGGCCAATGCTTTGGATAATTTGCTTAATGCAGCAAAGGAGATGGCAGATAGGAAGCTAGTTTTTCTTATTTTTGGCATAGGCCCAGAGGAGGAGAATCTGAAGAATATAATCAAAGAAAATAATTTATCGAATGTAATATTAATGGGCTCAGTGCCCAAAGCAACAATCCCATCTATTCTTGCTCAAATGGATATCCTCTATATTGGACTTAAGCGCCAGTCTTTGTTTAGGTTCGGTATAAGTCCAAATAAACTAATTGATTATATGATGTCTTCTAAACCAATAATTCAAGCAATTGATGCAGGTAATAATATGGTTTTAGAGGCTGATTGTGGAATAAGCATAGAGCCAGAAAATACAAAAGCTTTGATAGATGCAATCGATGTTTTGTTAAAAACTGATGAAGCTAAGCTGAAGAAAATGGGGGAGAATGGCCATGAGTTCGCTCTTCAGAACCATATTTACAAAAAGCTTGCTGAGGATTTTATTGCGGTAATGGAAGAGTGAGTCTCTTGTTGATTGATTGATTGATTGATTGATTGATTGATTGAGCCGATAGATATTGGATTGTTGATTTTTAGATTATTTAGTATGATAGTTCTAATATTGCTACTAATCAGTATCATTTGTTTTACAATTAAAATAATTATCTCCTTCGCATATCATTGACCCTGAAAGGGTCAGACATGAATAACCATGGATGAAATCCATGGTTATGAATAAGAGTTCTCGAAGTTTT
>JAOZKO010000085.1 GCA_029935325.1 Bacteroidales bacterium | reverse complement strand
TTACAGAGCTCTAATTGTCAATAGTTCGTTGAGTTTTTGTTTCTCGCAAAGACGCCAAGACGCAAAATGTTGATTTTGTGAATATTATACATTATTGCATAAGGCCGTAATCGCCTGACTGTGTGATTTATATAAAATATTAACGGAGTATTGAATTATCCACAGAAAAGATAAGGATGTATCTACTCAAAATTTTAGCATTTTTTAACCACTAATAATTCGCAAATAATCCGTATTTTTGTCCACTTATAAATCAAAATATATAAACGATATGGATATGAATCAAAACCGTCAACAACAGGGAGAAATAAACATGAAGAAAGTACTCCCATTAGTATTTATTTTTGGAGCTATTATTTTACTTATTCTCTTTTGGAGTAGAATGACTGTTACAATTGGAGCAGGTCAATCAGGTGTAATGTTTAATACATTTGGACAAGGAATTAACTTAGAGCAAGCAGCATTAGGAGAAGGATTTCACTTTATAGCACCTTGGAATAAAGTATATGTATATAATGTACGTCAAAAGGAAAAAGCTGAAGAGATGAAGATGTTATCTTCTAATGGACTAGAAATTTTTATTGATGTATCAGCTTGGTACCGCCCACTTCAATCTAAGCTTCCTAATTTGCATAAAATCATTGGTTCGGATTATGAAACACAAATTGTAGTTCCTGCCGTTCGTGCTGCTGCACGTAGTGTAATTGGAAGATATACACCAGAAGAAATATACTCTTCAAAGCGTGATATTATTCAAGATGAGATGTATGTAGAAACTAAGAAAATTCTTGATGATAAATATATTTTTCTTGATAGAATGCTAATTCGTTCTATTGTACTTCCTCCAACAATTAAGGAAGCTATTGAAAGTAAACTTAAGCAGGAGCAATTAGCACTTGAGTATAAATTTAAAATTGCTAGAGAAGCTAAAGAAGCAGAAAGAAAGATTATTGCTGCTAATGGTGAAGCATCTGCAAATAAGATTATTAATAGTAGTTTAACTGATAATCTATTGAAAATGCGTGGTATTGAAGCTACGATAAAGTTATCAGAATCTAAAAATGCTAAAACTGTAATTATTGGTGGTGGTAAGGAAGGACTTCCATTGATTCTTAATAATTAGTGCTTGCCATAAAACGCCAATTTCTTCGTTATGCTTGTGCTGAAAACAAACATTTACAAAAGTAAACTTATTGTTATTCAGCACTTTGCAAGCCTCGAACTTGACGATTTATGACTAAGCACTGTAAAATAGCAAGTTTTATTGCTGACACTAATTATTAACATCAAGAAACTCAATATTGAGTAATTCTAAAATATTCTTTTCACAATAGAGCTGCATTAAAATGCGGCTCTATTGCTTTAATACAAGCAAATGAACAAACGTATAATTAAACTTGCTGTTCCTAATATTATTAGCAATTTAACTATCCCACTATTGGGCTTAGTTGATACTGCTTTGATGGGCCATATGGATAGCTTAATATACGTTGGAGCTATTGCTTTGGGAAGCATGATCTTTAATTTCATTTATTGGGGATTGGGTTTTCTAAGAATGGGAACTCTAGGGTTTACGGGTCAGGCTTTTGGGGCAAATAATAAGAAAGAAATTAGCTTAATATTGTACCGTTCATTTACAATTGCCATGGTGGCTTCATTCTTTATCCTATTGATTCACCCTTGGCTTATTGAAGGTGGGCTGAGCCTTACCAATTCTAGTATTGCAATAAAGCAAGAAGCAATAAAATATTTCAATATCCGAATTTGGGCATTACCTGCAAGTCTAATAATTCTTAGTATGAGCGGCTGGTTTATAGGGCTGCAGAATACCTACTTCCCAATGATTATATCTATTTTCTCAAATGTGCTGAACATTGGGCTTTCATTTATGTTTGTTTATGGCTATGGCATGCAAACTGAAGGAGTAGCTTTAGGAACTGTAATTGCTCAATACTTAGCATTATTGCTCGCTATTGTTTTACTTAGCAAGCGATATGGAAAGTATATTATTAAGTATAATATCAAAGAAGTTATTAACAAACATCTTGCTGAGCTAATGAACGTTAATAAGGATATATTTATCAGAACATTAGGGATAATATTTGTGCTTTCGTTTTTTACAATTAAATCCGCTAATATTAGTGATACAAGTCTTGCAGTAAATACTATTCTATTTCAGTTTTTTATTCTTTTCTCGTATATGCTTGATGGCTTTGCTAATGCTGGTGAGGCACTCAGTGCTGAAGCTATTGGTGCCAAAAGCAAGAAATTACTTACAGAAGTAATTAAACGAACTTTTATTTTTGGGCTAGCATTTAGTCTTATTTTTACAATTGTATATGCCATATTTGGAAATCAGATAATGAGCATATTAACCAATAATAAGGAAATAATATTAGCTGCTTCTCCCCTGCTCTTTTGGGTAATTGCAATGCCTATTATTTCATTTCCAGCTTTTATTTTTGATGGTATATTTATTGGGGCTACAGCATCCAAGGCGATGAGGAATACGATGCTTTATGCTACTTTATTTGTTTTTACTCCTATTGTTTATTTTGGGTATGGTGATGAGCTTACAAGATTATGGACAGCATTCTTGGCATTTATGTTTGCTCGAGGATTATTTCTGTTTTTAAGTCTTCGGAAATCTGTATTTATTAAAGTAAACTCTTAAAATAAGGGTAATACCAAATTATGTTACTAATCAGTTTATTAAACACCTTAATTCCATCCGGATAGCTATCGGATTCATTATAAACTAGAAAATTGTGTTTTGTCACTATTTTTGCTCAAAAAAAGCAAAAATATCGCCAAAACCTCACGAATATAAATTAATAACCATGGGCTTCACCCATGGCTATTATTATTTGACCCTTTCAGGGTCAGAGTTATACACAGGATTTTATAGCTTTAATTGTAATACAAATGATACTGATTAGTTGCCAAACTATTATAAATTAGAGGGTATCCTTCCTACTCTATAGAATACGCAGGGTAAATATGTTTTGTTACTATATTTGCTGTACTTCGGTACAATTTTCATTTAAAAAGAAATGAAAATCACTCAGCATATAGCAAATATATCGCCAAAACCTCACGAATTCATATCTGACCACTTCAGGGTCTGCAATATACGAAACTTGCTTTGGTTAATATTGTAAAGCAAATGATAAGATTCGAGTTATAAAATAAGAAAAGCCCATGAATAAACATGAGCTTTAATAATGGTTATATTTATATGTACTTTATTTTTTAGCAATATTAAAGCATTAGGCTCCTTTTGTCAATACCTAAGCCTAGGTATATATTAGGTATTTTTTGAACGCAGAAATGATTTTTATATACCTAATCTAAAGCCTTGCTTTATCAAAAAGAAACATTATATCCTGATTATCCGCCAATTATGATTTTAAAGCTCTATTTATCCTTTTTTTCCTGATATCCAAAAAGTTTATGCTCTTTAATCTGATTTGAAACAAATTTTGGCATCATTGTTTCCCAGCCTTCTTCTCCATTTTGGATCATTTTTAGTACATTTCTAGCAAATATCCCTTGCCAAGCTCTATTCACATTTTCTAGGTCAACTATTTTATCATTATTTAATAAATGCTGATATAAATAAAACAAATCCTCCTCTACATTAAGCAACTTACCTGTCTGAAGACGTTTGTTCTCAATTAAAGGATAAACATAAAGCTTAACATTTTCTGCAAACAGCTTTCCAAAAGCTTCCATCAGGCCACCCTTTAAGTCAGCATAGTACTTCCTCTGCACCAAATTCTTCAATGTTGGCACTCCTATTACAACCCTCAATTTATTAATTGTAAATTTATTAAAATAGTCGGTAAGCTTATAAAAATAACTGTAATTAGAGACCATTACATTCTGATTCATTCCATTAAGAATATCTACTCTTGCCAGAAAATCTCTTTCATCAAGCTCTCCACTAGACATCAAGTTACGCATGGTAATTTCACAAAGAACAATTGTAGATTCCTTTGAATAAAAACCTTCGCGCTTAAGCATATGAATAGCTGTTTTAATCATATCGAAGCCAACATAGGTTATTGGGCGGAAGCTACCTCTGATAGCAATAATATTCTTTTTATAGATCATATCAGCTGGTCTGCCAATATTACCATTCTTATCAAACATTACCACATTCGTCATTTGATTTTTAACTAATTGAACACCCAGAAGTCGATTATCAACATAGTCTAAATCAGGACCTTTCATACTTACCATATCAATCTCAATACGATATTTATCTAAATTATCCATTAGTGACTGAAGAAAAGCATTAGGATATTTATGGTGATGAAAGCACGCATAAATAAGATTTACGCCTAAAGAACCTAATGTATATTGTTGTAATGCAGTATCTTTTTCCAATAAATTGAAATGAATATGTATTTCATTTGGCTGATCCCTATCGCTTACTTGAAATCTAACTCCCATCCAACCGTGTGGCGAATTGGTTTTGCTATAATTTAAAGTTTCTACTGTATCAGCAAATGCAAAAAAAAGAGTTTCCTCATCAACATTCTTAGTAATTACATTTTGAAGGTCTTGATATTCTTTATCAAGCATTTTTGATAATCGATCCTCAGAAACATATCTCCCAGGCTTATTGGCATTATAATAGTAATCAGAGAAAGTTTTATCGTAGGCTGAAATACTTTTTGCTACTGTACCTGAAGCACCTCCTGCTTGAAAAAAAGCTCTAGCAACCTCCTGTCCTCCACCAATTTCAGCTAAAGTACCATATACTTTATCCTCAATATTTATTTTTACAGCCTTCTGCTTTGTTGAAAATATCTCTCTTTCCATATTGTAATGGTTAAATGGTTAAATGCTATAATGATGCAATGATATAATGATGCAATGCTTAAATGCTATAATGGGTTAATGGTTTAATGATGCAATGCTTAAATGCCATAATGATATAATGGGTTAATGATTAAATTATGTGATGTTATTACTATAATAATTAAAAAAAACCTTATAGATCTTGAACCCTTTTCTTCTCTACTCTTTTAGCAATTTGAATACTTATCTCATATAAAAGTATAAGTGGGATTGATACTAATAATTGACTAAACATATCCGGTGGTGTAATTATAGCTGAAAGAATAAAGAATACTACGATAGCATGTTTCCTATATGTCTTAAGTGTTTGAACACTCACGATTCCCATTTTAGAAAGAAAATAAATAAGAATTGGAAGTTGAAAAACAATTCCTGTTGATAAGGAAATCATCACCACCAAACTTATATATGAACCCAAGCGAAATGTGTTTTCAATATCAGGGCTTAAAGTCCATGTTGACAAAAAGTTAATTGCTAATGGTGCAATAAGAAAGTAGCCAAATGAAATACCGGCAGAAAATAAAAAAGTAGTAAAGAAGACAAATCCTCTAACGCCTTTTCTTTCTTTGATTGTAAGAGCTGGCTTTATAAATAGCCACATTTCGGTAAGAAGATAAGGCATTGCTACTATTAAGCCTGCAATAATTGAGATTAGCAAATTACTTTTAAACTGACCTGCCATCTCAAGATTATTCAAATTAAAATCAATTTGATTAATACATAAGCTTTCAATATTAATATAATGTCCAAATTGGCAAAAAAGCTTATTAGTATAAAAATCTGGATTTTTAGGACCAAGGATTATCTCTGAATATACAAACTCTGTAAAATAAAATGCAACTATTGCCAAAGCAAATATTACAATTGATGAACGCATTAGAGCAAATCTCAATACATCGAGGTGATCCCAGAAAGTCAAGTCCTTAGTAATTTCTTTTTTAGACTTTTCTAATTTGTCTTTAGCCATATTAGGTGCTATTTTCTTAATTCCTTAGTGGGATCAATATCCTTTATTTCATCTTGGATATCTTTGGTAGCATCCTTAAACTCTTTCATACCCTTACCTAGGCCACGCATTAGTTCTGGTATCTTTTTTCCACCAAAAAGCAATAATACAACCACAAGAATAATAATTATCTCTGGTGCACCAAGCATTCCTAATAATATACTGTCAATATTCATGATATAAGTTTTTCAATTACGTCTGCAAAGATAATTCATATTTAAGAAATGAATGTATCAATTATTCACATCCTATAGGCAAAACTACCTTTTTCGATAAATTTTATAAATTAAATAGCCAAATCCAGCAATAAAGTGCACAATTACAATTGCTACTATCATGAATACAAATGACTTATCTTCCATAGGAAATTAATTTTTTCTTATCTTCTGATAATTATCATATTGAATTACTCGCACAGCTTTATTTCTATAAACACCCTCTCTAATTTCAGTAAAAATAAAATTGGAATGCATTCCTTCAATATTTATTTGATTAAAACATGTGGAGAAATTAGTACCATAAGAATATAAAGCACTTCCAAAATACCAAGCTAAATCGTAACCAACATATCCTAGCTTCCCAGGAATACGTTTATTTGTATTGTAGAATTTTTGATCAAAAGGAATCACTGATGTACTATCAGAATAGTTCACATGATAATCAATGGCACAAGTATATCTCAATGCACTTAAGTAATCTAGTTCCAGAGTTTTATATTTTGACCAATGTTTGTCTTGTGCCATAACAATAATCGAAATATCCTTCTTCTTTAGGTTCAACTGACGTAAGAAATTACTAACTCTTGCCTCATCATCAACTAAATTAAAAATAATATTATCGGAGGTAGCACTAAGTTCAGACATTAGTTTTGACATTCCTCCATTCTTATAATCATAAACAAAAATCATATTAGTATCAATACCCGAATAATTTGCATAAAGTGCTTTTTTAAGTTTACTTAATCTTGCAAGCTCCTTATCTCTAGATTGATGGATAATAGAAATTCGATAATTTGGAATAGAATCTCCAATATATTTTACAAGTGCATTATAGTTGCTCTGCTCATTGGGTTTTAATATAAAGTGATCAGTTAGAGAGTCTGTGGCAATAAATGAAGAGCTAAACAAATCAACCAATTTTATATGATTTAATGAAGCTGCAGTTCTTACTCTTTTCACATTCTTTGAATAAAAAGGACCAATCAATAAATCCAATTGTTTAAAATCTTCCAATTGTACTATTGAATCTATTTGAGATTCCTTTGCTTGGGTATCCCAAACAAAAACTTCAGCTTTAAAACCAAGTTTCTCAAGCGAATCAATAGCAAGCATTGCTCCTTGAAGAAATTCAACAAAGCGAAATGACTTATACTCATTGCTTTTCTTAATTAGATAGTCATTTTCAACTCTAATCTCTTTATCTAAATTTGCATATAGAGGTATTAGGAAACCTATTTTATAAATATGTCGATTATATACAATAGGCTTGCATTGGCTATATTTAACCTCTTCAGGATTATCATAAAATTCCTTTGGTTTTACTGAATCTAATTGAATAGGTGCAAACTCAGGAATCACCTTCGTTTCTTTAAGGTAAGGCACATTTATCTCCATTCCTTTCTGTATTCCTAGTGTTTTCAATTGCGGATTAAGCTGCTCTAGTTGCTGCTGATTTAGCTTAAACTTTTTCTCTAAGCGATAATAGTTATCTCTTTTCTTAAGTTTATAAGTAGTTAAACTATCATACTTTAGGGCTGCCTGAACTGCAATTCGTTTCTCTTTTGTAGGTATTAATATCAATTGACCAGGAGCTATATTTGAAGTCAAACCTGGATTGCATTTCTCTAAATCTTCTAGCTTAACTTGATAATTAAACATTATTCGGTAAAGAGTTTCTCCTTTTTCAACTCTATGATAAACATAACCCTCTGGAGCTATTGTATCTTGTTCTTCATGCAAAACAGTTGTTGTTTCAGCAGCATCTGGTACAGCAATTTTTATTTTCTGGCCTTCTTTAAGTCCATCCTTTAAATCGTTATGCTTTAAAATATCTTCCACAGAAACTTTATATGCTTTAGAAATACTATAAAGGGTCTCATCTTTATTTACTTGATGAAGGTAAAATTTTTCATTATTATCACCTACAACTATCTCATTAGATATTTTAACTTCCACCTGTGCAATTCCAAACTTTGGCATAATTGCTATGGCAATAAAAAAAGAAATTATTACTAATATTCGCATATTAAATATGGTATTTAAACTGTACAAAATAATAAATACTATTCCCACTCAATGGTAGCTGGAGGCTTAGAACTAATGTCATAAACCACTCTATTCACTCCCTTTACTTTATTAATAATTTCATTGGAAACTTTCGCCAAAAACTCATATGGCAAATGCACCCAATCTGCAGTCATGCCATCAGTGGATTCCACTGCTCGCAATGCTACAACCTGCTCGTATGTTCTTTCATCACCCATTACTCCTACCGATTGAATAGGAAGCAACATAGAACCCGCTTGCCAGACTTTATCGTAAAGGTCAAAATCTTTTAGTCCTTTAATAAAAATATAATCTACATCCTGAAGTATCCTAACCTTGTTGGGCGTGATATCACCAAGAATGCGGATTCCCAAGCCAGGACCTGGAAATGGATGACGAGCCAAAAGGGAAGTTTTTATTCCCAAAGCTTTTCCTACTCTTCTCACTTCATCTTTAAACAAAGCTTTAAGAGGCTCTACAACTTTAAGCTTCATATAATCAGGCAATCCGCCAACATTATGATGAGATTTGATTGTAGCTGATGGTCCTTTGACTGAAATTGACTCAATAACATCAGGGTAAATAGTACCTTGAGCTAGCCATTTTACATCTTGTATTTTATGACTTTCTTCATCAAATACATCAATAAATGTTTTACCAATTGCTTTTCTCTTTCCTTCAGGATCGCTAATGCCTTTCAGTGCATCGTAGAACTTTTCCTTAGCATCCACACCTTTAACGTTAAGACCCATATTTTGGTATGATTGTAGAACTTCTTCAAACTCATTTTTGCGAAGCAAGCCATTATCTACGAATACACAATAAAGGTTCTTTCCAATAGCTTTATTAAGAAGTACCGCTGCTACTGAAGAATCTACACCACCTGATAATCCAAGTATTACCTTATCATTACCTAATTGCTTTTTCAGTTCAGCTATTGAGGTTTCAGCAAATGCATCAGGAGTCCAATCTTGCTCACAGCCACAAATATCTACAATATAATTTTTCAATAATATTGCGCCTTCTTTACTATGATATACTTCAGGGTGAAATTGAATTCCATAGGTTGTTTCGCCTTTAATCTTAAAACCTGCAACTTCTACATCTGCTGTGCTACTAATTATATCAAAGCTTTCAGGAATTTGAGTTATCGTATCACCATGTGACATCCATACTTGGCTACCTTTAGTCATACCTTTGATAAGCTCACTTTGCTGATTTGTATATGCCAAATTTGCTCTACCGTACTCTCTAGAGGCAGATGGCATCACATTTCCACCTTCAACTTGCGCCAAATACTGTGCACCATAGCATACCCCTAATAGTGGTTTTTGACCTCTGATATTCTCCAATTGTGGAATTGGTGCATCTTTATCCCGTACAGAAAATGGGCTTCCAGAAAGTATAACTCCCTTAAATACAGATAAGTCTTCGGGCATATGATTATAGGGGTGAATTTCGCAATAAACATTCAGTTCGCGTACCCTTCTTGCTATTAGCTGGGTATATTGTGACCCAAAATCTAAAATTAAAATCGCATTCTCCATTAGGCAAAAGTACAAAAACTGTGGTTTGATTTTTTGAAAAAATT
>JAOZKO010000359.1 GCA_029935325.1 Bacteroidales bacterium | reverse complement strand
TTTGTATAGAAAAGCCTGTCATAATTGATAGGCTTTTTTATTTGTCACAACCAACTCTACCCTCAATAACCAATCCATTAGTAATAAGTTTAGCCCCCTCAAAACTCTTAATCTCAAATTTATTAATAAACCTAACCAAATACACACTTCCCTCTTTACGCATCGTCTAAAAGATACCATTATTTTTACAAGCCGACAATATTGTATCTGCCCTCCGTTAATTCATGCTTATTTAATAATCAATTTTGAAATGAAATATATAATTTTGATTTGAATATATATTAAAATTATTTTTATAACTTTACCACAATAATCCCAACAACATGACTTTCGATAACCTAAAGACATTTCTTGAATCAAAAATGAAGATGAGTCATATATATCAACCATTGCTCATTAAGTTATTAGTAGAATCAGATGGTTCAGCAACTATTCGCCAATTGGCATTACAATTCCTAGGATATGATGAATCACAAGTACGTTACTATGAGAAGACACTTATTAATATGCCAATTAAAGTCCTTTCAAAGCATGATGTTGTTGAAAGAGATAAGAATCTAGTTTCTCTCAATGTAGTCAAGCTGACCTTTGTACAAAAGGCTGAATTAAAGAAAATATGTGAGCAGAAGATTCAAGAATATATTCAGAAGAGAGGACTTTCTGTGTGGGATTATCGGCTAATAGATAACGACCCAATGCCTGACTCACTTAGGTATCGAGTTTTAAAGGATGGTAAGGGTATTTGCGCACTTTGTGGTGCAAGTAAGAACGAAAGGGTGCTTGATGTAGATCACATCATTCCACGTTCATTAGGTGGCAAAACAGAATATTCTAACTTGCAACTATTGTGTTCCAAGTGCAACAGATCAAAGGGAAACAAAGATAATACTGACTTTAGAGATAACCCTGTTGATAAAGTTGATTCCTGCCCATTTTGTTTACCAGAAGATATAATAATTGAAAACAGTCTATCATTAGCAATTTATGACAAGTATCCAGTAACTATAGGTCATGTATTAATCATCCCAAAGCGACATTTTACTGATTATTTTGAAGTCACACAAAAAGAACTCATTGCAATAAATGATCTAATACGTATACTTAAATCTATGATAACAGAAAAGGATAAGAAGATAAACGGTTTTAATATTGGAGTAAATAGTGGTGAATCTGCTGGACAAACTATTTCCCACTTGCATTTCCATCTAATTCCAAGAAGATCAGGTGATGTTGACAATCCCAAGGGCGGTGTAAGGGGAGTTATTCCTGAAAAAATGAATTATTAACTTAAATATGTAAGCATTATGAAAAAACTAGTTTTACTAATTGTCGTTATTTTGGGTTGTCTTTCTGTTCAATCACAAAGCTCTGTAATCTTAATCTCCAATGAAAAGTCTGCATGGAATGGAATACATCCAATTGGAACTGATTATTCAAAGCAAAAAATAGTTTTCACAAGTAATAGTATAACACTAGAAGGAGTAAAGGCTTCGCTAAAGTCAAAGACAGATTGGGGCGATCTGATGGGTGATTCATTTATCACGCTATATGATTTTACAAGTGGATCGTTTGAGTTATATATCAGTGGCGAAAATTTCCAATTGTCGGTTAAATCGGGCAGCATAACAGTAGATTATAATGGTGGTATTACTCAAAGCCAAATTAGAGAATTAAAATCAATTTATTAACTTGTATAAGGCATTTTAAGATATGAAGAATAGTAATTGGGAAAGTGTCAAGGTAACAACTACAGATGGAATGGAAGGTGTTAAAATTATTAAATATATCAAACCTATTTCAGCACAACGAATCATTGGGATGAATATTTTTAAAGACCTATTCACTTCATTTTCTGATGTCTTTGGAGGATATTCAGACACTTATCAAAAATCATTTAAACTGATAAATATCGAAGTAATAGATCAAATAAAAAGAGAAGCATACAACATAGGGGCAAATTGTGTGGTTGGCTTAAGAATTGATAATGATGAAATATCTGGTAAACAAAAGTCAATGATAATGGTAACTGCTAATGGTACAGCCGTAATTGCTAATATCCCAGAAGATAGAAAAGAAATAATATCTAAACATAAAGTAAAAATGTTAAGTGATAAAGATATGAAGTTGAAGCTTCGTATAAAAGAAATGATTAGTAACAGTAAACTTGAAGACTCAAAATTTGATAATCAAGATTGGGAGTTCATTATTGAAAATGAGGTAATGGAATTAGCTCCTTTTATGTTAGATGTTTTTTTATTTAATACACATGATAAAATAAAGCGGAATACTGATCAAATAAATAATGAGGATAAACAAATTGTGACATTATTTACTCGAATGGATAAAAATATTGCAATTAGTATTTTATATGATAGACTAATATTAGCAATAAATATTGTTATTTTAGATAGACTTCAAAAACTGATAGTTAAGATGGGGTTTATAGATTACAGTAGAATTCATAAAATGCTCAAGCACAATAATTTTAATGTCCAAAAAGCAGGATTGCTCTTGATATCACATGACAAACATCTATATGAAACTAGCGATATTGCGAGATTGTCTGAAGCAGTCAAAATTATCCTAGGGAGTTTTCCTGATCGTGTAAAATTTAAATTGTCTAAAAAGTTTCCTTTAACTAAACAGAAAGAAATATGGCTTTGTAGTTGTGGTAACCCTAATGACCTTAAGAAGAATCGATGCGAAGAGTGTTTTTGTGATCGTAAAGGATTTGAGTCAAACGAACAAACACCATCTAGGACTATTGAAATATTAAATAGTAAAATTGAGATATTGAATGAGACCTTATCTAAAGAATAGTTTTATTGAGTATGTTAATATGAAGTTAAAAGTAATTACATGGTATCCTCTGGCGCAAGTTCGTAACTTGTGCTTAATTATGCCCCTCTCAAATCAATAAATAATAATCTTCCTAATTTCTTGGATATTTTCACTCTCAACACTTAAATAATAAACTCCACTTTGCG
>JAOZKO010000358.1 GCA_029935325.1 Bacteroidales bacterium | reverse complement strand
GCCACAGATTTTATTTCTGATTTATTGGGTAACGGCAAATCATCACAATTATATAAGAACCTAGTTAAGAAACAAAAGCTTTTCACATCAATAAGCTGTTTTATTAGTGGCGACATACACCCAGGAATAATTTATATAGCGGGATATATTACTGATGGTATTACACCCGAACAGGCTGATGAGGCAATTATTAAGGAGTTGGATTATTTTAAAGGTGAAATTGTGGAGGAGAAAAAACTCCAGAAAGTAAAGAATAAATACTTAGCCGCCAAAGAGTTTTCAAATATAAGTATATTGGATAAAGCTATGAGCCTTGCCTATTATGAGGTTTTGGGTGATGCAAGTATGGTTAATACGGAAAGTGAAAAGTATTTATCAGTTAAGCCTGATGATATTCAAAGGATTGCTTCTGAAATATTTGTAGAGCAAAATTCCAACACACTATATTATTTAAAAAAACAATAAGCGAGACACCCTCTATTGAATTAATTGTGTCTAGCACACACGAAAGGACATATTAAATGACTTCTGAACAGAAACTTATTAAGGAATGTAAGCGTGGTAAGGCTAAGTATCAGAAGCTATTGTATGAACTTTATGCTCCTAAAATGTTAGGAGTTTGCGCAAGATACTTTCAAAATATTGAAGATGCACAAGATGCACTCCAAGATGGTTTTGTAAAAGTGTTTTCAAATATAAAAGCATTTAGAGAAGAAGGTTCTTTTGAGGGTTGGATTAGAAGGATAATGGTTAATACATCATTGAATTTGCATCGCAAAAATTTAAAACATTATTACCATATTGATATATCTGAAACTGAATCACGAATAGTAGATAAACGAATGGAGTTCGATCACCTTGAAGTTCAGGATATGCTTAAAATGGTTCAGTCTTTGCCTAATGGCTATAGATTGGTTTTCAGCCTATATGAAATAGAAGGATATAGCCATAAGGAAATTGCAGATGAATTAGGCGTGAGTGTTAATACTTCAAAATCTCAGCTTCTAAAAGCTAGACGAAGACTAAGAGAAAAACTAGATAAACTATAAATTGTGAAATATTCAGAAGAAAATATGGGAAAGGCTTTTAAAGAAGCTCTTGATAAGCTTAAAATTGAGCCTTCAAAAGTTGTTTGGGAGTCGGTACATAAGCAGAATATACAATTAGGAAATACTAAATCCCTAAGCTTTTTTGCTAAAGTAGGTATTTTTGTCACTGCTGCTGTAGTAGTTGCTTCAATAGCTTATTTTATTGATAAGCCTACTTCTGATGTTGATACGCAATTAATTACAAAAACACAATTACAAGATCCAATTACTAATACTGAAGAAGTATTAGCTATTGATAATGATTTTATAGAGCAGGAAACTGAAAAAAATAACGAAACAACGAGCAAATCAAATACTGACAGCAAAGTAGAGGAAATAAAACAAAGCATTAATGATGAAGACTTCACTATTGATACTGTTGATAATATTTCAGAGGTAAATACTGATATTAAAGAAGATAATATACCTATTTTAGCAAGGGAAGAAGCTGATGAAACTGAAACTATAGAGCAAAATTATATTGATGATAATCATCCTTCCTTTGAAGAGGTAAAAGAAGCTCAGATTGAAGCACCTTATGAAGAAAAAAATTTACTAGATACTTTTAAAGTAAAATACGGAAGAAATCCAATTATATGTTTTGGAGAAGATGCGATTTTAGTTATAGAGAAAGGTTTACGCTATGATTGGAATACGGGAGATATTAATAACAAAATAATAGTGACACCTCTTGAGTCATCGTCATATTTTGTTACTGTAACCAACGAAAATGGACAAACAAATGTTCATGAGTTTAAAGTTGAAGTTGATAATAGTTGCAGCGCTTTATTTATTCCTTCAGCCTTTACACCTAATGCTGACGGTCAAAATGATGCATTTAAAGCAGAGGGTAGAGGAATAGAAAGTATGCAAATGGTAGTTTTGAACAAAATGGGACAGGTGTTGTTTGAAGCAAGTCATATTAGTCAATCATGGGATGGTAAATATAATGGTGATTTATTACCCCCAGATACATACTTCTACCAAGTGAATTATATTGATGCAAAAGGAAATTCACATATTAAAAGAGGACAAATAACGTTAATAAGATAAATAATTTAATGACAAAACAACCAAATAGACATATTGCCCCTGAGATACAAAGTATTAAATCTCTTGAAATAATGGAGCCAAAATCTTATACTTTGTCTAATGGTGTACCAGTTTTTGTTTTTAAAGATAAGAATCAAGAATTAATTAAAATAAAGCTAGTTTTTGAAGGAGGTTCGTCTGTTTCTCCAAAGCCATGGGTCGCTAGCACAGTTAATAGTATGCTTACCGAGGTTACGAAAAATTATAGCTCAGAGAAATTAGCAGAGGAAATAGATTTTTATGGAGCATACTTTGAAACTAGTACATCACGTGACCATTCTTCAGTTTCTTTATATTCGCTACATAATTTTTTAGGGAATACAATTCCATTATTGGCAGAAGTAATACAAAATGCCTCATTCAATCAAGAGGAGTTTGAAACCTATATTGCAAGAAAAAAACAAGAATATAAGGTGAATCTTGAAAGAGTAGATTTTATTGCTCGTCAAAAGTTTACTTCTTTATTATTTGGTGAAAATCATCCCTATGGAAAATACTCCAAACTTGAGGATTTTGATCAGCTTAAAAGGGAAGACTTAGTGGAGTTTCATAATGAGCACTACTTATTGGGAAGCTTTAGGGTGTATATTGCAGGTAATTTTGGAGAAAAAGAATTTGATTTGTTAAATAATTATATTGGTGATATGGCTAACCAAAATAATGATATAGTAGAAAAACAGGATTGGAGTCATGATGAATCGAAGGAACTGAAAAATCATATTAAAAAGGATAATGCTGTACAAAATGCCATTAGAATGGGCTTTGTTTCTGTACATCGTAATCATGTCGATTACTTTGGTATGAAAG
>JAOZKO010000357.1 GCA_029935325.1 Bacteroidales bacterium | reverse complement strand
TCCTTATTGAAATACCGAATATTGATAATTTACTTCTGTTACCAATAACGGGTATAACTTATGAGCAAGCCCAAGGTTTTATTAACTGGAGAAATGAATTGGAAAAGCTTAGATTCAAACACTATCAAAACTCTTTACGTAATTTTGAGAAACATATTGAATTTTATCACTTTAGCTTACCGTCAATAAAGGAGCATTCATTATACAATTTTAACTCAGATAGTTTGTGTATTTCAGGAAATCCGAGATATTCAAAATTTAATTATAGAAATTCTATATCTAAGGATTCAATAAATTATCCGTATTCCAGGTATGGCATTGAGCCAGTAATTCCTTATTATAAACTTGCGAATAACACTTTAGATAGCTTTAAGAAGAACTCTTATAGCAAGATTAAGCATGTTCAGGGCAACGTTGCCGAATTTAGCAATGTTAAAGGAGAAGCCTTAGGAGGGAGCTATTTTCATTATGCTAATCAAAGTCTAACAGCTGAGAGAATAAATTATAGTAAACCAGAAGTATGGTTAGGATTCAGATGTATTGGAACTAAATATAAAAAAGAATAAGAACTGGGTACGTTATGGTCAATACAATTCTCAATGTAAGGCTTAGATTTTTCAAAGCTTGGCAAATCCCCCTTAGAAAAGGAGGTAGCGAGGGTTATGGCGTGGCGGGGGATTGATTCTCAAATATTTAGTCAATCCTCTGTAATCGGAAAATAACAATGTAGCATTTTTCAGAAAACTATTTTGATACGAGAAAAATTGATACAAAAAATGGCCACCTCCTTCTCCAAGGAGGACTTAGATTTTACACAAATTTCATGTTTCTATGCAAAAATGTCAACGTGGGGAAATCCCCCTTAGAAAAGGGGGTGGCGAGGGTTATGGCGTGGCGGGGGATTGATACTTAGGTATTTAGTAAGTCTTATGACTACCACCGTATTTTTAAAATACCGCAAGTCTTTCCTGTAAAAGAAATACAATATTTGATTAATTTTACATACTGATTTGAAACTAAACAAATAATTTATAATGCATATATTCCCAATAAAGTCTCTTAAGAAATGTGGTCTGGTTTTTAATAGTCATAAGGCTGAACCAAAGCTTGATTTGTCATGCCATTTCTGGAAGCAAATTTTTAAAGCGGAGGAAGTGATTGATTTATTAGAATTCTCAGCTAATTTTGATGATGAAGAGGAGCTTCCTGAGCATATAAAAATCACAAATAAATACTTAGTGTCTGATTACTAGTATTGACTACTTTTTACTAATTAGACTTCTGCATTAAGGTAATTGACACACAGTCAGCACATAATCATATTTCTTGATAATTCTCAATTTGTGTTTGTTTTTTTACTCCATAGATTCTATCGTAGATAGTTAAGGGTAAATTACTTTTGCGTCATAATTAGTAATCAAAGAATAAATCATAATATTTAAACATATAGGAAATGAACGTAGAACAAATTTTGAATAACTTGGAGAAAAAACATCCAGGTGAAGTAGAGTATCTTCAAGCAGTACGTGAAGTATTAGAATCAATCGAAGATGTAGTTAACGAAAATCCTCAGTTTGAGGCTAATGGTATAATTGACAGAGTTGTTGAGCCAGATCGTATTTTGACTTTCAAAGTACCTTGGTTATCAGATGACGGAAAAGTAAATGTTAACTTAGGTTACCGTGTACAATTCAATAATGCTATAGGTCCTTATAAAGGTGGTTTACGTTTTCACCCAAGTGTTAACTTAAGTATCCTTAAGTTTTTAGGCTTCGAGCAAATATTTAAGAATAGCTTAACTACTCTTCCTTTGGGAGGTGGTAAAGGTGGTTCTGATTTTGATCCTAAGGGGAAATCAGACAGAGAAGTAATGCATTTTTGCCAGAGCTTTATGATGGAGCTACAAGCAATTATTGGTCCTGATACTGATGTGCCTGCTGGAGATATCGGTGTTGGTGGTGGTGAGATTGGTTTTATGTACGGAATGTATAAGAAAATCCGCAAGGAGCATACAGGAGTACTTACTGGTAAAGGTTTAGATTGGGGAGGTTCATTAATTCGTCCTGAAGCAACTGGATTTGGTACAGTATATTTTGCTAAAGAAATGTTGGCAACAAAAGAAGATTCTTTTGAAGGAAAAAGAGTTGCTATTTCAGGTTTCGGTAATGTTGCTTGGGGTGCAGCTACAAAGGTTACAGAGCTTGGTGGTAAAGTAGTTACTATCTCAGGTCCTGATGGGTATATATATGATGAAGCCGGAATATCAGGTGATAAAATAGAGTATATGTTAGAGCTTCGTGCTACTAATAATGATATCGTTAAGCCTTACGCTGACGAATTCCCTGAAGCTAAATTTGTTGCAGGAAGTCGTCCTTGGGAAGTTAAAGTTGACGTAGCTCTACCTTGTGCTACTCAAAATGAGCTAGACGAGAATGATGCTAAAACATTAATGGCTAACGGTTGTATGTGTATTGGCGAAGGTGCTAATATGCCTTGTACTCCTGAAGCTATTGAAGTGTTCTTGGAAAATAAAGTTCTTTATTCTCCAGGTAAAGCTTCTAATGCAGGTGGTGTTGCTACTTCTGGTTTAGAAATGAGCCAAAACTCAATGAAATACTCATGGTCAGAGAAAGAAGTTGATGACAAATTACACCGAATAATGAAAGACATCCACGATCAGTGTGTTAAGCACGGAACTGATGAGGACGGGTTTGTAAACTATATGAAAGGTGCAAATATTGCAGGTTTCTTAAAAGTTGCTAACTCAATGTTAGATCAAGGAATATTATAGCGGAAACTAATTACATACTCGAAAGAGTAGGTTTTTAGAAAAGCCGATAATTATTTTTTATAAATTTGTGTGAATGAAAGCCATCTGCTATTGTAGGTGGCTTTTGTCAGTTCTAGAAATAGTTTTATATGATAGGGCAAACCTTATTAAAAAGCCACGAATGCACAAATATAATTTTATAAACACAAAATTATGAC
>JAOZKO010000356.1 GCA_029935325.1 Bacteroidales bacterium | reverse complement strand
TGCTTTTTTTGCAGATCTGTTTTGTAATTCTGGCACTTCAGTAAAATACTCATGGCTATCATAAACCAATGGAATACCTTTTATTTTAGAAATAAGAAAGTTGGCAAGTAAAGTATCAAGGTCATTGGCAAGTAATAAGTCAGTTCTTTTGAAAAGTAGATAAAAGAAAAGCCGCATATTTAGGCAAGCATAAAACAATGGACCTTTATTGAATAATAATTTAAAACGTTTTATGCTGTAATCTTTATGAGGGATAGGCTTGGAGTCAGGAAGTAATCTCCCCAACAACTGAATGTCAAAGCCCATTTTATAAAGGCTTTGGCAAGTTTTTCTTACCCTCTGATCGCTATATAGGTCGTTACTTACCGAAATAATAATTCTCTTCTTCAAGCCTATGATGATTTAAATAATAATTAAGATATACAAAACGAATAATTAGATTAAAATTTGTCTGCACAAATATAATATAAAACATGATAGATGTAATGCTAAAGAATCCAAAAATCAGTTGAAAAACTGAGATTCGTCAATTGCTAATAAACGTTAAATTTTGATGTTCAACCTATGGATAGCTTTCTTACTTTTGCGCTCGTTATTAACTTTTTAAAACGATAGACAAATGTTTATATTAATGGTAGTTATCTTTGTTCTAGGCTATGCAGCTATAGCTTTGGAACATCCGATAAAAATAGATAAGGCAGCATCTGCTTTATTGATTGGAGTGTTAACTTGGTTTGTTTTTGTACTGAATGGACACGGAATTCTAGGACTTGGTTTTAGTCCTAATTGGAATGATTTACTTGCAAGCTCTCCTGGAGCAGAGCATGATGCTTTTCATTTTATTCATGGAGAGTTAGAACATCATCTTATAGAAATTGCATCAATATTGTTTTTTCTATTGGGTGCCATGACTATTGTTGAGATAGTTGACCGTCATGGTGGCTTCAAGATTATTACTGATAAGATTAAAACTCTTAATAAAGTTAAATTATTATGGATTTTTAGTGTACTTACATTCTTTATGTCTGCTGCGCTGGATAATCTAACAACTACAATTGTTATGCTTGCTTTGATTCGGAAAGTAATAGAAGAAAAAGAAGATAAGTGGTTCTACGCTTCAATGGTAGTTCTAGCATCTAATGCTGGTGGAGCATGGTCTCCAATTGGTGATGTTACTACAATAATGCTTTGGATTGGTAGTCAAATTACAGCTCAGAGGATTATTATTGACACTATTATTCCTGCATTTGTTACAATGGTTGTTCCTGTAATCATTATGAGTTTCTTCTTGAAAGGAGAAGTTAAGCCTGCTAAAATAAAAAATGATGATGAGGATGGTGGAGAATCGATAAGTGATGGTCAAAGAAATTTTATATTTGCTTTAGGCGTTGGATCATTGTTATTAGTACCTGTTATTAAGACCGTAACTCATCTACCTCCATATATGGGTATGTTATTTGGATTAGGAAATATGTGGTTAGCAACTGAGATTATTCTGAAAAAGAAATCAGGAGCATTTAAGAAAAAATATAATGTAATAGGTATTTTAAAACATGTTGATGTAGCTACTATATTCTTTTTCTTAGGAATTTTAACTGCTGTAGCAGCATTGCAATCTGCAGGTCATCTAGATATCGTTGCAGGATGGTTAGATACTAGTTTAGGAAATATTTATACTATTGATTTGGCAATCGGAGTGCTTTCTTCCATTGTAGATAATGTACCACTCGTTGCTGGTTCCATGGGAATGTATTCAATAATGCCTGATGTAATTACTATGCTTAATGCAGAATCACTAGTTGCTTTACAGGGATTGAATTATGCAGAGCTACAAACTGTAACAGTTTCATTACATGAGTCTTTAACACCAGAGAGTGTTGATATGATAAAAGCATTAAGTGCTGATCAGTTTAGTTCAATTCAAACAATTGCACCTGATAGATTAGTTTATAATATGGAGTTTGTACAAGATGGTAACTTCTGGAAATTCTTAGCATTTACTGCTGGAACAGGAGGGTCAATTCTGATAATTGGTTCAGCTGCAGGAGTTGCTGCAATGGGAATTGAAAAAATTGACTTTATCTGGTATGTAAAGAAAATTTCACTATTAGCATTTGTTGGATATTTAGCTGGTGCAGCTACATATTGGTTGATGTTTGGTATGTAATAATCTAAAAGAAAAATATATTAAAAGGCTGCTCACAACTGAGCAGCCTTTTTTGTCTATTGATAAGTTTAATCGTCATTATTACACTAGCTTATAACATTAATGCATGCCTAAGTTGGGTGTTTTTGTATTATTAGGGTTGAAATCTTAATAATGACATATGAAATCAGGTGTTTAATCTATTGAAAAACAAGTAATAAGCTATTTAAATAAAAATATCATAAATAATTAATCTAAAACAAAAAATAGCTGTATATTTGCAGACCTTTTTAAGATAAGAATTTATTAAAACATAGATATAATGGGTAAAGCAGATATCATGAATTTCGTCGAGAACGAATTCGTTGCACGTAAAGAACTTCCTAACTTTAAAGCTGGGGACACTATAAAAGTTACATATAAAATTAAAGAGGGCGATAAAGAGCGTCTTCAGAGCTTTCAGGGTGTTGTTATTCAACGCAAAGGAGCTGGCTCTCGTGAAACATTCACTGTTCGTAAAATGAGTAATGGTGTAGGTGTTGAGCGTATTTTCCCAATGTCTTCTCCTTTTATCGAAGCTATAGAGATTAATAAACGTGGTAAAGTACGTAGAGCACGTATTTTCTACCTACGTGGATTAACAGGTAAGAAAGCTCGCATTAAAGAAGCAAGAAGATAATCATCAGTAATTTATAATGAAAAAACCGTATGGCTTTTTGCCATACGGTTTTTTTTTAAGCACTTTTTTTGTAATGCCTTATATCCGCAAGGGTTTTCGTTACGAAAGTCCTAAATGCCTGTTAGTGTTGATGTAGCGCATCAAAAAGCAACGCAGACATAGCA
>JAOZKO010000355.1 GCA_029935325.1 Bacteroidales bacterium | reverse complement strand
AAAGACTATTTATGATCTTCGTTAAATTGTATAAGTCGTTTTTCTAAATCAGCAAACTGCTCTTCCTTAACCAAAGAGACGCAAGCCCTTACTCCCTCAGTTCTGTCGCTACCAGTAATTGCTAGTGATATAGCACTAATGCCATAATATACTAATTCTCCTAATAGCTCAACTCCTGTCATTCCAGGATAGGAGAAAGTAAAATAGAAACCATCAGCAATGGGTTCGTTTTCGTCCATATCGTAAACTATTTTGAAGCCATTATTGGTAAATAGTTTCTTCATAATATGAGCTTTTTTACCATAAACCTTTACTGTATCAACAAATTTAAGGTCACCATCATTAGCGGCTTTAAGTATTGCTACTAAAGCATACTGTGCCGAATGTGATGTTCCTGAACTCAATGCATATAGAGTTCCGAAAATCATGGAATATCCTAATTGTGAAGTTTTATAATATCTTAATAGGTCAGGGAATTCGGAATTAAACAGATTATCAGAAATAACCATCATTCCAATTCGTTGTCCGGCATAACTAAATGCCTTTGAACTAGAAATAAATAAGATATAATCATCAGTATATTTAGCTACAGAAGATTGATAAGGAGGTTGGCCTGGGGTTGCTAAATCCTTTCTGAAATCCATAGCAAAATAGGCTAAGTCTTCCATTACTACCACTTTATATTTTTTTGCTACTTCAGCAATTATCTGTAATTCTTTTTCGGTAAAGCAAATCCATGATGGATTATTAGGATTTGAATATAGTATTGAGCTAATATCACCCTTGCTTAAGTATGATTCTAATTTGTCACGTAGTTTATCTCCACGAAATTCATATACATCAAATGTTTCCCAGCCGTAGCCAATAACTTGCAATTGCTGCTTGTGAACAGGGAATCCTGGGTCTATAAATAGAACTTTCTCACGGCCCTTAAGTATTCGATTGATTGTAAGGAATGCGGCAAAGCTTCCTTGCATTGAGCCCACAGTAGGAATACATCCTTCAGGAGAAACATCCACATCCATAAAGTTTTTTACAAATCGAGAAATCTCAGTTTTCAGAGGGGCTATTCCATGAATATCAGGGTAAATTGCTGCTACACCTTTTTTCAATGCTGCTATCTCAGCTTGCACACCTACCTCTGTAGGGGGAAGTCCTGGTATTCCCATTTCCATGCGAATATATTTATCACCAGTTTCCTTTTCAATTGTATCAACAAGCTTCTTAATTTCGCGAATAGTAGCAGTACCGACTTCCTTCAAGCCACTTTCGTTAATCTTTTGGCTGACTACTTTATTATCAATTGGTGTGTTCGACTTCATACTACGGTTTTAGATTATGGGCGACAAATATCCGATTTATTTTCTCTAATAACAAGCAAAATCGTTATTTAAACCCAATTTAAACACTTATTTTAAAGCAATGGTAATCAAGAAGATACAGTGAGTTTATTTTTGATATTTTTCTTTGATTTTATGAAGCTGAATTGGACTTAGAATAAAATCTGACCATTTTAATTTAGATTGGCCTTGCTCATACCATTTTTTAAGTGGAATTTCTTGAAAGCTATTTGTAAATTCAGTAATTCCAACCTTATTTCTATAACGTAAAAAAAGTTCAATATCAAAGAACCATCTGCTGACAAATTTTTCCTCAAAAAGGTTTATATTTGATTTATTGGCTCTGAAAAATTTTGCTCCACATTGTGTGTCGTAAATATTAAGTTTAAAAAGCAGGCTTACATAAGTTGCAAATATACGCCCAAGATAATGCCTGCTTCGCTTTCGTTGAATATCGTAACCAAATAATTGCACTCGACTACCAATAATAAATTGTAGCGCTGGCTTTGCATGAAATTCATTACATAAATAACTTACTTGACTTAATGGGGTTGCCAAATCAGCATCTAAATATCCAAAGAAACTCACTTCTTCAAAATTTTGTATTGACATACTCCCTTGTCGTATTGCCTCTGCTTTGCCTTGGTTTTGCTTAAGATGTAAAAGGTGAATTTGCTGTGGGAATTTATCCTTCATTTGATTCAATACCGTAATACTATCATCACTACTGCCGTCGTTTACAAACAAAATATGATGTAGTTTATTCTTTTCCAAATGATAGTAAAACACACCTTTGTCTAAACGCAAAGCTTCGTTATAAACGGGTATTATTATGATTGTTTTCGACATATAGCATAGCTTGATAATCCCGGAAGTTCCATTTTTAACTTATGAAATACCTGAGAAAATTTAAAGTCCAAAAGTAAGAAGCTTTTTATTAAATCTGCTTTATTTTTATCATAGGCTTTTTGACTTAGTCCTTTTTGATCCTTTGCACCAAAAATCTTCTCTTGAAACTTTTGTAATATTCGTACTCCCATTAGGCTGCTAAAGAAATAACCTGATTCCAATATTTCAAAGCCTGATGAATTTAATGTGTTCTCTAATTGCTGACGACTATAACGTCGAAAATGGAGAAGGTGCTTATCATGTGCCGAGTATAAAGATTGATAGGCGGGCACAGTAATAAAAAACAAGCTAGAGTCATTAATAGAATCTAAGCCTTTCAAATCCTTTAGGAATGCAATATCATCATCAATATGCTCAATCACATCCATTAGCAATATTAAATCAAGAGATTTGGCAGAAATATCATTTGTGTTTTTTAATAATTGAATATTCTGCAATTTATTATGCTTCGAAAACTCTGTAATATCATCATCACTAAAGGCAGTATCTACTGCAAAAAAATCAGTATCAGTATATAATTTAGAGAGAGAATTCACAACAAAAGTATCTCCGCAGCCAATATCAGCAACAGCTTTAGGCGTTTCAGTAAGATGTTTTTCGAGCAAACTAAGCATCACTTCAAAACGTGCTGTTTCCCATGGATGCCTTACTTCCCCATTTGAATCCCTATATTCTAATAAATCCATATGTTACACTTTTGTGTGTTAATGTGTTAATGTGTTAATGTGTTGTGTGTTGCGTGT
>JAOZKO010000354.1:268-2999 GCA_029935325.1 Bacteroidales bacterium | reverse complement strand
CATTGGCTAATATGTAAAATTAAGCATGTAGCAGGATTAAAGAGTGGAGATTTTATTTCATCCAATAATATTGAAAGTGAAGGAAGCTACCCTGTTTATGGAGGAAATGGATTGCGTGGTTTTACACAGAATTATAATAAAGAAGGCGATTATATTTTAATTGGTAGGCAAGGTGCACTTTGTGGAAATATAAACTATGCAACAAAAAGTTTTTGGGCGACTGAGCATGCAATTGTTGTTAAACCCATAATTGAGCTAGATGTATTCTATTTTGGTGAGTTATTAAGAGCAATGAATCTCAATCAGTATAGTGAATCAGCAGCGCAGCCAGGTATTTCAATAGGTAAGATATCTAATCTTAGAATCCCAAAGGTTCCATATAGTGAACAAATAGAAATCTCGCAGAGAATAAGATATCAGGTAGATATTTATAGAGAATTGCTTCTTGATATTGATAACCAAATTCAAAAGTTAAAATCCTACCGACAATCCATAATTTCGGAAGCGGTAATAGGCAAAGTGGATTTACGGGATTGGAAAGTGCCAAAAGCAAATTAATTGAAGAATAACAAAAACATGACCTTAGGGCCGAGTGTGTGCGTGTGGCTAATAGTTAATTGTATAGAATTTCCGCTGTTGTATATTTTTTATCTATACACATAGAGTGTACTAGTTCGTATTTACTTTGTAAGTAAGAAATAATAGAAGATTATTTAACAAAAACAAAGTAAGATGAAAAGCAATCAAAGACAGATTATTAACTTAATAGAAAATGCAAACTATGAAATTAAGATTGCTGTCTCATGGTTTACAGATGTAACAATTTTAAACTCGCTTATAAAGAAAGCATCTCAATTGGATATAAAGATACTATTGAGTGCTGATGAAGTCAATCTGTTACGATATAACTCTTTTCAGAAACTAATTCGTTTAGGCGTAAAGGTTAAGAAGGTTGGAAATAACTCAGCTTTAGATGGTAACTTTATGCATGGTAAATTTGTTATTGTTGATCAATCTATTGCTTATGGTGGTTCATATAATTTTACTGCCACAGCAGCAAGTAACTATGAAACGTTTAAAAAGTGGGATAGTTCTGAATTATCTACTACAATAGTAGAGTTTAATAGTTGGTTTAATCAGGGTGTTGATTTCTTTGATGGCATTACGGATGTTGAAGATATTGTAAAAAAAATGCAGGAGAAGTTTTTGGAAGAGAAGAGGAGAAGCGCTTCTATAATCAAGCGATTGCGAGGATTTGAGTTTTCAGAAGAGGAGTTTATCGAGAGTTGGGAGCAGCAGCATAATCCTAGTCCTATGAAAACAACTAAAACTCCACAACTTGCCGCTAAAGAAGAAAAAGTACGTGAGGTAGCAAAGAGTTTGTCTAATGGCAGCCAAAAAGTAATGAATAATGGTGTAGTGGCTGCCGCTACAGTAAGTTCAGGCCATGCAGTAAAGAAGCATTCATTTTATGGAGGAAAAGACCTTGTCCTAAACCCAAAGAAAAAGAAAAATCATTTTGCATTATTAGTTTATCAGAAATATAATCTTGATAAAGAATATAGTTTTCTAAAAACAAGAATAGAGAATGATGTATTAGTTGCTAGTGGTGAAATACAACCTAGCCCAGAAACTGATAAGTATAAAATCAGATTGGAATACACGCCAGGACATACACCAAGGGTATTTATCGAAGCTCCACGAATAGAAAAGTCGAGTGATATTCATATTTATAGAGAGGGTTTTTTATGTCTGTATGAACCTATTGAAACAAAATTTAAGGATTCATTTAAACTTTCAGAATATACGATTCCTTGGACTATTGAATGGATTATGTATTATGAACTGTGGAAACTTTCAGGCAAATGGGAGGGGAAGGAGATTAAACATTAGGCATAAATATTTTTGCCATTGAGATTTAGAAAAGACGGAGTATATTTATTGAAAAGTAATAAACATTTTTTATGCTCATCTTAATATTTTATATTTGCCAGTGCAGAATGAGTGCACTACATAGTTGTTCTTTTGCATCAGTTCTTTGAAACACCTGCCGCAAGATATTGAATCGTGCATGCTGTTCCTTTGTTTATTCAGAGGAAAGATCGGCATGTTGTCCTGATTTTATCAGGATGAATGTTAGTATTAACTTCTTATTGCATTTTGCTATTTGAATGGATATTAATAGTTTAATATAATAGTTTTATATTTATTGCTGTTTATTTTTTTGGCGTAACTAAAATGTTGCTCTTAATTATTGTAGCTATAATACATAAAGAATATAAGGTAGGTTGTTTCAAAGAAATGATTATTTAATAAATGATAAAAATGAAAATAGAGGGACAACATATAAAGGAGATTAGAAAGAAATTTGCAGAAGTTCATTCTAAGGAAGATTTAATCGCTTTGTTATCTGAAACTGGGAGATTAATCTATGGAACCAATGCAGGTGAAATCCCTCTTAAGAAGCTCACGTTTTATGCTAATCCGATTTTTTCTACGAAAAGGTATACGGAATTTAGAATACCAAAGAAATCTGGTTCAGAGCGAATCATTAATGCACCTGTACAAGGATTGAAAAATATCTTGCAGACCCTAAATATTGTTCTTCAAAGTGTATATGAGCCGCATCAAGCTGCTTATGGATTTGTTTTGGGTAAATCTATTGTTGATAATGCTAAATTGCATACAGATAGCAACTATGTCTATAATATCGACCTTAAAGATTTTTTTC
>JAOZKO010000354.1:0-258 GCA_029935325.1 Bacteroidales bacterium | reverse complement strand
CATTTGATCGTAATCAAGTGAAACTTGGTTTTATGCGAGCCCCATTTTCATTAAAGGGAGATAAGGAGCCTCTAGCTTTTCTTTTAGCTAGTTTATGTACACATCCATTTGAAATTGAAGGAAAGATTCAGACAGTTTTACCACAAGGTAGTCCTACATCTCCGACAATTACAAATATTTTATGTAATACATTGGACAGAAGATTGACTGGTTTGGCAAAGCGATTTGGAGCAAAATATAGTCGATATGCTGATGATA
>JAOZKO010000353.1 GCA_029935325.1 Bacteroidales bacterium | reverse complement strand
CCATTTTGTGCTTGTAATTGTACGATGGCTAAAAAGCCGAATACGAATAGTAGTATTTTTTTCATAATGCTTATATTTCTATTTAATATATATTTTCTAATTATAGATTCTTCTAATAAAACTTAAACTCTGAGAATACTTCTTCAATTTTAGATTCTGCAATTGCTCCCAGCATCAGTATTTTCATTTTTGTATTTTCACTTATTATATAATATTGTTTATGCTCTTCATTATATGCAAATTTGATTTGAATAAGCATTTCCGTAACATGAAAAATCTTCATGCTAAAGGCTTCATTACTTTTAATTTCAATTTTAGTAATGCGTCCCGATTTTTTATCAATATAAATAAAACCTGTGCTATGTGCCATATAGGCAAATTTAGATGGCAATTCATCCTTTGGCATATTAAATCCTATTACTGCCGTGGCATCATCATTTGATTTTACAAAAAAGTCTTCTTGCTTAAGAACAACCTTCTTTTGCTTGCTCGAACCATTATGCTGTTTGTTAAAATGCTTGATATCCGATTTATTTGGCGTGTCACTATTTACAGTTAATAATGTAAACTTCTCGCCCTTCTCTTTTTTTGCATCAAAGGAATAAGTTCTTACATCTTTAAAGTCACTAGTATCTGTTGCAGAATGACTGATTGTGGTAATTGTAGATGAGAAACTATACGAACTATTTGATAGGTCGAGTCCATTTAGAACATTTTCTGTACTAAAGCCGTATTTTTCAAGAAGTAGGCTTGCTTCGTTGTTTTGCGCATTAACCGTATAAGCAAGAAGCAGTGTGATAATTAACAATGGAAGCTTTTTCATATCATTTAAGTATTTATTTACTTTAATTGCGCAAAAGTAGGTTATTTATAATCACTCTAATTAGACTTAGAGATGACAACGGGGGTGACAAATGCTTATTTATATAAGATACACATATGCAAGCATATAAAAATTGAATTGTATATTTTTTATTGTAAATTTGAATTCCATAAGTTTTTTTTAACTGAAAATATAGTAGATTTGTAGTTATTATCTTCGTATTAGTTCGAGATTTTATGAGTAAATTTCTATAATAATTCTTAAAACTAGTATTAAAAACAACCTAATTATGTGGCATCAAAATATTAAATACTTAAGAAAAAAATTTAAATAGATGAGAATATGCTATACCATTCTGCTAGTTTTTTTAATGCAATTTGCCTTTGCGCAAACTGAGATTGAAAATCTGTATTCGGACTTAAGCTTAGCTACAAATGAGAAGCAAAAAGCTGAATTATTAGTTCAGATATCAGATTATTACTATCTAACTAATAATGATAGTGCAAAGCTGTATTATAATAAAGCATTGGTTTTGTATATTGCTTCTGATAATAAAAAGGAGCAAATGTATTGCCTTACAAAATTATCCGTGATTCATAATAATAATAAAAGAATTGATACGGCTATTGCATTAGCCTATCAAGCTATAGAAATTGGAGAGGAATACTCCTTCGATACCCTCTTGGCAGAGAGCTATTTACGGCTGGGCAACTTTTATACTGAAATCAGGGATTATAATGAAGCAAAGCTTTTTTACTATAAAACCATTGAATTAAAACTTGATAATACAACAAATGGTGCATGGGGAGCTTTGGGGATTCTTAATAGGGCAATAGGTCAGTTAGATAGTGCTCATTATTTTTTGAATAAATCCATGAAATATTTTCAAACACAAGATACTTCCTCAGCAAGTGTTTTATACAATATCGCCTCATTGAATGGAACTTTAGGAATTATTGCTTTTCAACAGAATAAGCCAAAGGAAGGTCTTTGGTTATTGAAAGAGAGTTTGCGTATTTCAAGAAAAATAAATAGTAATAGAAACACAATCTCCTGTTTGCTAAATCTTTCCATTGGTTATGATGAAGTGAATAACCCTAGACAAGCAGAAAGAATGCTTATTGAGGCTTTGCACTTGACCGATACTTTAGGTTTTAATAATACTAAATTAGATGTTTATAAACTAATATCGGAACATTATGTGGAGTATGAGGATTATAAATCGGCATATAAATACTTAGAATTATATCAAAGTTTAAAAGACAGTTTAGGAGAGGTAAGCTATCAGAAAATATTGTATGAAAAGGAATTAAAGTATATCAACCGCATTCAAGAAGAGGAGTTAATGAGACTAGACATTGAAGAGGAAAAAACACAAATATTTTTTATATTGCTAATAAGCGGATCCAGTATTGTATTTATTATTATCACCCTTTTTCTATATCGCAAAGTAAAGATTAGAACAGCAGAAAAGAAAAAGCTGAAGTATCAGTCGGATAAACTATATAGCAATTTGGGGCATGCTACACAGATGCTATCTCAACTAAATCAACAATTAGCCGAGCGAAATAAGTTGATTCTTGAACTTCAATATGATATTAAAAACCATGCTTCGTCTGATGTAGAAGACGAAGTTAAAGAACTGGAGAATCGCAAAATATTATATAATGAAGATTGGGAAAAGTATAAAGATGTTTTCAAATTACTGCATCCTAACTTTATAGAATCAATGCTATTAAAACATCCAAACCTTAGTGAAGGAGATAAGCGCCAATTAATCATGCTAAAGCTTAAGTACTCCCGTAAAAAAACGGCTGAGATTTTAGGAATTTCTCCAGATAGTGTAAAGCGGGCACGACAACGACTATCTAAGAAGCTTGGTTTGACAGATGTTACTTTTTTAGATTATCATATTAAAGAAATTGTTGATAGCATCGAGATAAAAGAATAGACTAAATTGGCGGCATTAAAGAACACTTATCGAATAAATACCTTTTCGTTTAAGCGAACAGCACCATCATCCGTAAAATAGATAATACTGTAAAGTCCTGAGGCTAATCGGTCTTTTGGAATACGATAATAGTTTTGTGTATTCACATTCTGTTTCTCTTGAATCAGAATACGACCCGTATGGTCAATAATCATCATATTATAAAAGCTACCACTTTGGGCATTG
>JAOZKO010000352.1 GCA_029935325.1 Bacteroidales bacterium | reverse complement strand
GATAACAAAATGAAATTTACCCTGCCTAAACTCTAAGCAAAAGCTATAATAGATAAAAGGGTTAATAATGGGAAGAAGTAGATATTCACTAGTTTTATAGTAGTACTAGGGAGTATAGTGGGCTAGGCAGCGGCATGAAGATTGAGTGTTTTTGGTAGGTTTTGATATTTGGATATCATAGGCATTCCCAACTTAAGTTGGGAACGAGTGAAAATGACACAAAAACACTAAACGGTAAAAATTATGCTTATAAAGGATATAATAAATCCAATTCCTATTTTTGGAAATATAATAAATGCCAATGACTATATATTGATGAATAAATTACCTAAATCTAAACTTTTTGGACAAATATTTACACCGCCATTACTTGCCATTGAAATGGCAAAGTTAATAGCCACTTCTAATACTTTTAATAAATTGAAAATATTAGATCCATGTATTGGTCCTTCTACTTTTTTAAAGGCCTTTAATAATCTTACTTTGCCATCAGAAACAAAATATTTAGGCTTTGATATTGATCCAGAAATGATAAGTCATTCAATAAACACCGCAAAGACTACTAACATTAAAACTATTATGAAAGAAGGTGATTATCTACTAGAAAAATCATTGGTATTTCAACCTAATGCTATTATTATGAACCCCCCTTATGTAAGACACGAATGGATTAATCAAGTAGAAAAAAATAAATATAAAGATATTATTAGAACACTCTACAAAGATACCATTGACGGTAGAAGCAATTTATTTATTTACTTTCTCTTAAAAAGTTTTCATGAACTAGCTAATAATGGCGTAATGTGTATCATAGTTTATGATGCAATTACATCATCTATTTATGGAAAGAAAGCTCTTCAGCTTGTTCTGAAAAATGCCAATATTGAATATCAAAAGCATATAAAAACACCATTTAATGATGCCTTGGTTGATGCTACAATAATGTTAATTAGGAAACAAATGGGTAAACCCTTGCTGAAAAAAGAAAAAAATCACCAACCTATAAATCTTGTACCATTAAAAGAAATAGTAGATACTCGACGAGGAATAGGCCTAATTAACTCTAAGCTATTTATTTCTAATAAACATGATCCTTACTTCAATGAATCAAAATTATTTCTGAAAAAACAACCCTTAGATACACTAGTTGTAAATCATGAAAATGTTAAACAAAAAGCGTATCTCTATGAAAAACCAGAAGTGATCTCAATAAAGTTAAAAAGATGGCTACATAATGAGGCATCCAAAATATGTAAGCAAGGTAAAAACTCCAAGACACTAGAAGATAAAATGCAGATCAATGATAATTGGCTTTTACATAAGGTACATACTGCTCCAATATTATTCAATTACTATATACGATCTAATCCTCGATTCTTGTTTAATCAAGATATGCTTCCTTTCTCTGATAACTTTTATGGTGTGTACCCTAAAGAAATCGACAATAATGTCGCATGGCTCTTATTGAATACATCTACATTCGTAGAGCATATACTATCTAATGCAAGAAATCAGGGGAATGGCTTAAAAAAACTACAACTATACGAGTTTAATGATGCATTAGTTCCTGATTGGCGTTTAATTAGGTCCAAAGATCAACATAAACTTCAAAAATTAGCTCAAGAATTATTAAAAACAAATAGCTCTAAGGCAATACTTGCTGAAGCTGATGCTTTAGTTCAAAATATTATAAAAGGTTAATTTGTGTCATTACCAAGCTATTCAAATGAAGAAGTAAGATATTTCCACCCAGTTATGAAAGACGCATTAGAAAGTGCAATTAATGACCTAGGATTGGATGATGAGTATGAAGTAGATCATCACCCTAGGTTTGGTACTATCCCTCCTGATTTTGCACTTAAATCGAAAAGAAGCGGTAAATATCACCTTGTTGTGGAGGTAAAGAGACGCCCGAGTGATGTGGTGAGTACACGTTATCGACATCAAGCAAAGTCGTATATTGAAGAAGCTGGAGGAATGGCGGAAAAGAAGTATTATGCTATTTCCAATTTAGAATATACAGACCTGTTCTTACATAGTAATGAAGCCTCAAGAAGTTCTGTTTTATTGCAGTTGCTTAAGGGTGGTCCTTATATGAGTGGAAATCTCGACGAAGCTCGCTTGAGTCCACAAAATGAGGCAGAGTTTAGATCGAGCTTGATAGAGAACTTCAAACAAATTATAGAATTAATTCAGAGAGATTATTCTGAATACACAAGTATGTCAACCAAGTTATATGATTTGCTTGCAAATACATGCAGGGATGAAGATCAGTGGCATAAATCACTTATGGTGTGTGGTTATGAATGGATGCGTGGAGCTATGTCCTCAGCACGTAGGTTGCCTACTACAGCTAGAGAAGCAATGACATATAGACAAAATCCTCAAAGGATGGCAGAAGCAGGTAAGCGTATTGACTTTGAATCTTTGTATGTGGAGCCTTATCCAAGCAGTACAGATACTGAATTATGGGATGTAGGTCTATTAGAAGAAATGAATAGACATGGGAAAAAATGGATGTCAGGTGATGAGCTGGCAGCTTTCGCTCATGAGGTCGTGTATGGCGATAGACATCATGATGGTATAGTGATGACGGACCCTGAACTTTCACGACTTCTTGCCGCAATTGCAAAACGGATTCACGGTTGTAACCTTGAAGAAAATGAGATGATATGTGATCCAGCAGCTGGAGCTGGTACCTTGGTGGCAAATATTCAATATTTTTTTGATGCTATTCAGCCTGAACAAATTTGGGCTAATGAAAAAGAGCAATTCTTAAAAGATCCTCTCGCAATCAGAGTTGGTCTTGCATATGCTTCAAGGATATCTCCCACAAATGCACCTATCATTACTACAAAAGATTTATTAGAACTTGAACGAAGAGACTTTGAGAATGTAAAAGTTATCATAATGAATCCACCCTATATTAGAAGGGTTGACTCCGATGTGTTATGTGCGCAGTTTGCTCAAAGAATTTTAGACATTAGTGGTCAGCGATCAATGA
>JAOZKO010000351.1 GCA_029935325.1 Bacteroidales bacterium | reverse complement strand
CTCCTTCTCTCCTTTTCTCCTTTTCTCCTTCTCTCCTTTTCTCAACCTCAACCTCAACCTCAATGCGCTGCAAGCCAATTATCGCCATCGCTAAAATCAACTACAACAGGAACATCAAGTGGTAGTGCTTTTTTCATTTGCTCTATAACCATTGTATTTAATTCCTGTAGCTCTTCCTTTGCGCAATCAAATACCAATTCATCATGAACCTGCATTATCATCTTCGATTTCATTTTGCGGGTTTTCATTTCCGCATAAATATCAATCATGGCAATCTTAATCATATCAGCAGACGAACCCTGGATTGGTGCATTAATTGCATTTCGCTCAGCAAAGGATCTTACCATAGCATTTGCGGAATTAATATCACGTAAATACCTCCGCCTTTTAAGTATTGTTTCCACAAAACCGTTTTCTTTAGCATATACTATCTGGCTATCCATAAAAACTTTAATGCCAGGATAATGCTCAAAATATTGATCTATTATTTCTTTGGCTTCCTTTCTGGAAATACCAATATTTTCGGACAAACCAAAGGCAGATATACCGTAGATAATTCCAAAATTCACTCCTTTAGCATGACCTCTCATTTCCTTAGAGACATCCTTTTCATCAACTCCATAAACCCTTGCAGCAGTAGCTCTGTGAATGTCTTTTCCTGCATTAAAATCCGACATCATATTTTCATCTCTACTAAGGTGAGCAATTATACGAAGCTCTACTTGCGAATAATCTGCAGCAAATAATGTAAAATCATCATTCCTTGGAACAAATGCCTTGCGAATCTCTCTCCCCTCACTAGTTCTTATGGGGATATTCTGCAAATTCGGATTATTAGAACTTAATCGGCCTGTGGCTGCTACCGCCTGATTGTATGATGTGTGAATACGAGATGTACGAGGATTTACCAATTTAGGAAGCGCATCAACATAAGTGCTTTTCAGTTTAGTAAGACCACGATATTCTAGTATAAACTTAATAATATCGTGCTTACCAATAAGCTTTGTTAAAATTTCTTCACCAGTTTTATACTGCTTGGTTTTTGTCAATTTAGGTTTCTCCGAGATTTTCAACTCTTCAAAAAGAACAATTCCCAATTGCTTTGGTGATGCTATATTAAAGCTATGTCCTGCATTTTCGTAAATGCTCTTTTCTATTTCTGAAATCTTTTTTGCCAATACAACAGAGTAATCATGCATGGCTTCAACATCAAGCTTTACGCCCTCTGTTTCAACAGCAGCAAGTACTGATAAAAGAGGAATTTCTACCTCCTCATACAGTTTTAATGTATTTGTATCATTCAGTTGCTTATAAAAATCGGGCTGTAACTGTAGCAGTACATCCGCTCGCTGACAAGCAAATTCTGTAGTAAGTTCAGGTTTTACTTCTCTAAAACTAAATTTGATGGTTTTCAGTCGTTTTGCTGCTTCCGATTTTCTACCCAATAGATCATCTGATGACAGAAGTTTAAATTTCAGTACACTTTCTGCCAGCAACGAAACATCATGTTTCATATCTGGTTCAATAAGATAATGAGCAAGCATAATATCAAAAAGCTGATTCTCCACTTCAATTCCATACCAGCGCAGAACAGAAGTAATATACTTCAAATCGAAACCAATAAGCTGAATATTATTATTTTTAAAAAAGCTATCAAATCTGGATAATTCTAGCTTGCACTCATCAAAATCCTCAGAAAGCGGCATATAAAAAGCCTCTGTCTTTGTCCACGAAAAAGCCATTCCGGCAAGCTCCGCTTGATGCGGATTACTATTGGTTGTCACCAAATGTATGGAAACATTTTTTTGCTTTAAAAGATTCTTATATAATCTTTCAATTTCATGTTCTTGCTCAACAATTACATATTTTTTATCAGACTGCTCAAGCTCTACTAATGTATCAACTCCTGAGCTGCCAGGGGTAGTTTCATCCAATTGAGCAAACATATCCAAAGTACCCTCAGTAACTTTAGGTTCAGTAGGTACTGCAGCAGTTTGGTTTAGGTTAGCAAATATTCTTTTTGCCAATGTTCTAAACTCCAACTCATCAAATATTTCCTTTAACTTTTCGTAATCGGGCTCTACATACTTCAATTCTTCAGCATCAAAATCTATTGGAACATCCAGAGTAATTGTAGCCAAATGCTTAGAGTTTAATCCTTGCTGGGCAAACTCTATTACATTCTCCTTCATCTTTCCCTTTAGCTCATCAGCATGTGCTATTAAATTTTCAACGCTATCGTATTTTCCAACTAATTCCTTTGCTCTTTTCTCTCCAATACCTGGGATACCGGGAATATTATCCACTGCATCTCCCCAAAGTCCTAATATATCAATCACCTGCTCAGGGCGCTTCACATTAAACTTTTCTTGCACTTCTTTCACACCAATAACTTCAGGCTGATTACCCATTCTGGCAGGCTTATACATAAATATATTTTCGCTTACCAATTGTGCAAAATCCTTATCTGGAGTCATCATATATGTTGTGAATCCTTGACGCTCTGCCTCTTTGGCTAATGTTCCAATAATATCATCAGCTTCAAATCCATCAAGCACAAGTTTAGGAATACGAAAAGCTTCCAAAATTCTATCAATATATGGTAATGACGCTGCTAATTCATCAGGCATTGGCGGCCTATTAGCCTTATATTCTTTATATTCCACATGCCGATGAGTTGGAGCTTTAGTATCAAATGCAACACCGATATGTGTTGGTTTCTGATTCCTAATTACTTCATGCAGAGTATTCGTAAAACCCAACATTGCTGAGGTATTTAATCCTTTTGAATTGATTCGAGGATTGCGGCTAAATGCAAAATAAGCTCTGTAAATCAAAGCCATAGCATCTAAAAGGAAAAGCTTTTTGTTCATAATATATTTTGAAAATTAAGGGGCTAAAGGTAGGCTTTTTTCATAGTGTTAAAATTTTTCTTTGTTCAATATGCAGGGCAAACCTTATACTTTATATTTGTGTAAATGTTTTGCCACAAATGCACGAATTTATTCACTTTGTTAATCA
>JAOZKO010000350.1 GCA_029935325.1 Bacteroidales bacterium | reverse complement strand
GAATAATAGATATATTAGAATCGATGCAGAACAATAGATTCTTCAGCAACATTAAAGAGAGCGTAAGCAGGTTTATTGGTTTTATTCTTCTGCTTCTTATTATGCAATTTGTTTTGTTGCCTAATAATGTTAATCCTCCAAGATATCCATATTTTGTTTTGGATATCTCTGATGCCAATGGTCAGACACTGTTATATAATTCTTTAGGTCTACTAAGTGAAAGTACCGAGTTTAATTTAACAGATACCAATCATTTATCGCTTTCTATCGAAACTTCTATTCCAAAGGATATTGAACGTCAGAAGTGTCAATTGAAGGCCTATTTATGGAATGATACTGGTGTTGAGTTAATATTGGATAATGTAAAAGTAAGTTTGTATAAGCAGAAGCAAAATGTATAGTTATGAAAAAAATAATATTTTTGCTGAAGGATATGCAACCTCATAAATAACTAGTTTTTTAGCTCTCGAAATGAAAAAGAATAATACTATTAAAAATCTGGAAGAAAGTGGTAAGATATTCATTGTATTTGCGATGGGTTTTATTGTAATGCAATGGGTTCTTCGAATTTTCGAATTTGTATTATCCAATATTAATCATAATGTATATGAACTCTCAGAGGTTGGCCTTGGTTTTGTTTTGGACTTAATTTTTGGGCTTTCATTTTCATTTTCATTTTTTGTAATCTATTTTCTTATATATCAGATTAGCAAGAGAGCGTCAAAGGTATTATCAATAGTTGTATTTCTAGTTATGATAATCTCGGCTTATGGCTTTTCTCGTTATTTTTCCATAATGTCTTATCCCTTAGATAAAGTGATTTTCTCATATCCAATTTCTGAACTATATCTATTGGCTCAAACTGATGGTGGAATAAATTTATTCTTTATTGTTAGTATATTAGTTCTGGGTGCTATATCGTATTCTTCTTATTTCTTGATAGGGAAGATACGATTCTCGAAAAGAACACTTTTAATAGCGCTTATTTTGATGTTAGTTTCTTTTTTGATTGAAAGACCTGCAAATAAATTTTGTGAGCAAAAGTGTACGAGAAAAGCCTACATAGCAAGTGTTAACAAAACAAGATATTTTATTAATGATATATATACTTTACTCAATCAAATTTTTAAAGAAAAGGATATTATGAATTTGCAGGAGTTGAATACGTATCAGTCCTATTATAAAGATAGAAGTTTTACAGATCATACGTACCCATTATTGCATATAGGAGCTGAGAATAGTGTTTTATCTGAATATATGAGAAAGACTGACAAACCACCAAATATTGTTATAATCGTTGTGGAGTCATTAACACGTTGTTTCTCAGGTATTGGTGCAGATAAGGGGAGTTATACCCCATTTCTTGATTCCCTCGCCGATGTTGGTTTATATTGGGAGAACTTTACCTCAACTTCTGAGCGTACTATTGGAGCAATTCCTGGAATCTTAGGTTCCTTACCTTCTTCCAATGATGGGTTTTCTACAATGGCTGGTAGCATGCCTAATTATTTGAGCCTTATTTCGGTATTAGGTAGAAATAATTATCAAACAAATTTCTTTTATGGTGGGATAGCTTCTTCAGATAATGTAAATATCTTTCTCACACGCCAAGGTCTTGACAATATGCAATCAGGTAATTATTATAATAAAAATGGATTGACTTATTTTGGTTTAACTGATTCGACTATATATAGTAGGTCTTTGACTTTTATGCAGAAGCATAAGAAGCAACCTTTTCTGAATATCTACCTTACATTATCAACACATGGTCCATTTGATTTCCTCGGATTAGAAAGTTTGCAAGAATATGTGCTAAGAAAATGGCCAAAAGTGCTTAATGATCAACAACTGGAGTACTTAGAAAATAATTCTGAAATGCTAACTTCTTTTTTTTATGCTGATCAGCAGATTAAGAAGCTTTTTTATGCATTAAAAAGGAATGGCAATATAGACAATACGATATTTATTGTTACTGGAGATCATGGTATTTCGAAGGCTTGTCCAAATAATGTGATTAAAAAATACCATATTCCTTTAATACTATATTCACCTCAGTTAAAACGGTCAAAGAATATAAAGTCCATAAATTCGCATTATAATATTACACCAGCTCTTTTGGCATTCTTACAACAAGATTATAATATTAAAATACCAAAGCAAGTGCATTGGTTGGGAAGTGATTTTGATACTTCTTCTCAGGTTCAATCTAAAATCCCCATTCCTATAATGGAAATAAACCGTAGTGTTGTTGAGGTAATCTATAAGGATTATTTTCTGTCCAAGGGAAAACTATATCATATTAAGGATGGTTTAAGAACAGATGTGATTACAAATGACTCTATTACTAAAAAGATGAAAGAACTTTTGGAGTCATATGTGAATGTAAATCATGTTGTTTGTAATAACAATAAACTTCTTCCAAAAAGTATTTACAATCGTTGGGTTAATGATTATGTATATGTTGACTCATCTTTCAGTCGAGTTTTAAATATTGATTCTACAATCGCATATTACCGATTATGGGCTTTGGAAGGCTATACTTCCAATAGTAATTATCGTATTAAATTGGACTTTGACTTGAAATCCAATATTATAGACCCACGATGTTATCCTAAGTTTGTTCTGGAATTAACTGATTCAATGAATTCAAAGATTTCATATAATTCATTGATATGGGTTAATAAATGGCAAGTTTTAGATACTTCTATTTCAAATCATTTTTCATTTTCATTGGAAACTTCTATTCCAAATGATATTGAACATCAGAAGTGCCAATTGAAAGCCTATTTATGGAATAATAGTGGCATTGAGTTAAAACTGGAAAATGTGGAAGTAAATTTGTTTAAACAAAAGCAATAGTTTTGGAATTGCCCTATCTCACATTCTTTGATTATTCTCCCTAATTATTATGTGTTACTTGGCTTGGCGTTGACTGTAGTTTGTATAAGATTAAAAGCAATATGAATCTAACTCAAGAAATTCCAATCAAGAAGGAATTAATTGAGGGAATTAAGTTTTATAGAA
>JAOZKO010000349.1 GCA_029935325.1 Bacteroidales bacterium | reverse complement strand
AATATAATGCATCAAAATGGTGTTGAATTTTACGAAATAGGAAAACCAAATACAGACAGAAATCTTAGGTTGACACATTTTAATGAAGTTTTAAATCTAGATATTAACCACTTGCGTGATGTATGGTATAAAACTTCATACTTCTTCGAAAAGCACCAAACAGCAAATAATTTAGCAGAAGCAAGATTCAGTAATTATAAATCTCAGGATTTACACTATCGTTTTCCAGAAGAATTTAATGGAATCCATAGCGATTACAAAACAGATAAGCGACCAAAGGCAGCAATTATTCGCGAAAAGGGAGTGAATGGTGATCGAGAAATGGCATATTCATTATACCATGCAGGTTTTGATGTTAAGGATGTGCATATGATGGATTTGATTTCTGGTACTGAAGATTTGTCAGAAATTCAAATGCTTGTTTTTGTTGGAGGCTTCTCTAATTCTGATGTGCTAGGAAGTGCAAAAGGTTGGGCAGGAGCATTCTTATACAATAAGAAAGCTAAGCAAGCATTGGATAATTTCTATGCAAGAAAAGATACCATGAGTTTAGGAATCTGCAACGGTTGCCAGCTTATGATTGAATTGGATTTGATAAACCCAGAGCATAAGCAGAAGTCAGCAATGCTACATAATGATTCTCATAAATTTGAATCAGGATTTATTAATGTAGAGATAGAAGTTAATAATTCGATAATGCTAGATTCCCTTGCAGGTAGCAGGTTAGGAGTATGGGTTGCACATGGTGAAGGTAAATTTAGTCTTCCTGAAGATGTGAATACTTATAATATTCCAGTAAAATATGGCTATGAAGATTATCCTGGTAATCCTAATGGATCAAATTTTAATGCCGCTGCACTTTGTTCTAACAATGGTCGCCATTTAGCAATGATGCCACATCTTGAAAGAGCAATTTTTAACTGGCAATGGGCAAATTATCCTATGGATCGCAAGAATGATGAAGTAAGCCCTTGGTTTGAAGCCTTTGTAAATGCTCGTAATTGGGTGTTGAAGAATTCGTAACACAAAACAAGGAACACAAACCTTTATATTTGCCACAATAGGAGTGTGCTACTAAATGATAATATCTTTATTTTGTTATCGTTTTTATATCCTATTTATCATTTGTTTATTACCTTAAATACGCTAGGATTTGTAGTAGAAATACCTTTGCGGATTTAAGTGGAGCTTAGGCGAAAAAGTGGGTGATACATTGGTTTATCAGAACGAGATGGGTGTTAGTATTTGCCAGAAACTGATTGTAGGCTTAGCAGCTTCTGTTTTTCAAGGGAATATGCTAATTTATGATAAGAACTTCCTTAAGAATCATCCTTCATCATAAGGTTCCAATGTGTTTTTAATAGATGGAAATTTAGAAGATATTGAATCAGAATTTAATTGAGCATTTAAAGACTTAGGATGGTAAATGAACTCAGCCCCTATGCGATTAGTAAATTTTTTAAAGTGTTGAGAATACCTACTTAAGCAGACACTATTTAAAATACTATATTTGCAGTAATAGAAATTAATATGTACACATACCCAATACAATATCATGAACCTGTTTTCAGACCGCCAAGCGAAGGTCGGTCATTAATTATTCAACTTACCTTAGGTTGTTCATGGAATAAATGTGCCTTTTGTGAAATGTACACTTCTAAACAGTTTAGAGCAAGAAAAGAAGAAGATATCTTTAAAGATATTGAAGCTTTTATGCCTTATGCCGGTGAAATCAGGAGAGTATTTCTTGCGGATGGAGACCCGATGGTATTATCTACAAAGCGATTGCTAAGGGTATTGGATAAATTGAATCAAGTATTTCCTAAGCTTCAAAGGATATCGGCATATGCATCACCAAATAACCTTATGAGGAAATCCCTTTCAGAACTTAAAGAGCTTCAGTCTGCAGGGCTTAAACTTCTTTTTGTAGGCCTGGAGTCAGGTGATGATAAGGTTTTGGAACTTATCAATAAAGGAGAAACCTCTAGATCTATGATTGAAGCATTAAATAAGTCTAAATCAGCAGGCTTACATAGTTCAGTTATGATAATAAATGGGGTAGGAGGTAAAACATTTTCAAGGCAACATGCTATAAATTCCGCTAAGCTTATTAATGAAATCCAGCCAAAATATCTTTCTACGCTAGTATTAACTGCATATAAAGGTATGGATTACCTTAAGTCGAGATTGAATTTTGATTTTGAAGAGTTAAACAATATTGAATTAGTTCAGGAGATGCGTTTGTTCCTACAGCACCTTCAGCTTGAGGAGACTATATTCAGAAGCGATCATGCATCTAATCATTTGGTGATGAAAGGCGTTTTAAAAAGAGATAAGGCTAAGTTTCTGGAGCAGATTGAGCATCACTATTCAATACACTAGACAACATTGCTACTTCTTGTTCCGTAAAAACCAAAAGTGTTTTGCGTAAGCCCATTTTATTACTGTTGGATATTACAATTTATAATTTCCAATTTTTAAATTTTTCATCTGTTAATATAAACATAGAATCTTCAAGAAAACGATTAGTATTTCGTCTTACTGCCTGCTTTTAAAATCCTAGTTTCTACTCCTTAAAGTTTAGCTAAATCTCGATTAATTATAATTTTTCTAGCTCTAGTTATGTAAATAATATCTATGATTTTTTCATAGAGTAAAGTATGTATTTATCTTTCTTTTTGCACCATTTCAATAATTTTAGTTATTGCAAAAATAAGAAATAATTGGATATTGCAATATCAATACAAGAAACCTTCCTTTTCCTGTAAATATACTTATAAAATATTTTTCGTTTAAGGTTTAGCAAATAGCATTAATTTAGTGCCCTAATAATTAAATTCAATCCAATGGCTGGCAATACATTCGGTAAAATTTTTCAATTACATAGTTTTGGTGAATCTCACGGCAAAGCTATGGGTGGTATAATTGATGGCTTTCCATCTGGATTTGAGTTGGATATAGATAATATTCAATTTGAATTATTACGTCGAAAAACCAATCAGGGTATATATAGTTCATCGAGAAAGGAAGATG